>CAYQDP010000209.1:0-5260 GCA_964416235.1 uncultured Flavobacteriaceae bacterium
AGAGTCGGGGGAAAGAGTATTAGATCTCGTTACTTCTGCTAAATTTGCGGGCATTAACTGTCATTAAAGTGTCATTAAACAAGCAACAAACAAGGAGTTCTTCCTATTCAAATATGTATAGCCGTATGTTTCATTTTTCCTTCAAATCTTTGCTGGGTACAGCAATGATGTTAGTGCTTTTTGCAGGTAACATCATCGCCCAGGACGGAGCGAAATTATTTAAGCAAAATTGCGCGGTGTGTCACGCCTCGCATACCGACCAAAAATTAACCGGTCCTGGCCTTAAGGGTATTTTTGATCGTGCGCCAAAAGGCGACTGGTTAAAAAACTGGATTTTAAACAATGAAAAATTGATTAAATCCGGTGACGCTTATGCAAACAAAATTTTTAATGACAATGGTAAGGCTGCCATGACTGTTTTTGAAGGACAGTTAAGCGATAAGGACGTTGATGCAATCATCGCGTTTTTACAAGCTCCACCTCCTGTTGCTGCCGGTCCTAAAGGTCCTGGTGCCGGTGTGCCGGTTGCGGGCGCTGAAGAAGCGGCAAAGGGAATTGATCCGTTATACTTAATCTTAACTTTCGTTGTTGTTTTAGCGATTTTGATTACAGCGTTACGTAGTGTTCGTACTTCATTACAAAATACAGCTAATCGTAGCGAGGGTAAACCTGAAAACCCTGAAATGACCTTCTCACAGGAAATTAAAGGCTGGATTAGTGGTCATCGTCGTTTAGTTGGCGTGTTCTGTATTATTCTTGGTTTTGCAGGCATGAAGAGCTGTTGGGATGCTTGTTACAATATTTCAGTTTATTATGATTGGAAAACTCAGAAAGGATACCATCCTGATCAACCAATCAAATTTTCACACAAGATTCACGCAGGTGATAATGAGATTGCCTGTCAGTATTGCCATTTTTCAGTAGAAAAATCACGTCACTCAGGAATCCCTACAGTTAATATTTGTATGAATTGTCATAAAGGTATTCAGGAAGGTCCTACGACAGGCAAAACTGAGATTGCAAAAATTTACGACGCTGCTGGATACGATCCTTCAACAGGAAAGTATGATGAGTCAAAGGCAAATCCTATCAAATGGATTAAAGTATATAACTTACCGGATCATGTTTATTTTAGCCACCAGCAGCACGTTGTTGTTGGAAAACAAGATTGCGCTAATTGTCATGGTGATGTAAAATCAATGACTACAGTTGAGCAGAAGAATCCATTAACGATGAAATGGTGTATTGAGTGTCATCGCAAGACTGAAGTTGCTATGGAAGGAAATCCATATTATGATCGCTTGCACAAAGCATTAAAAGAAAAATATAAAGGGCAGTATGATGTTAAGTTTACCGTTGAAAAAATCGGTGGTCTTGAGTGTACAAAATGCCATTACTAATAATTAACCAGTACTAACCGAATATTATAGATGTCTATGTCAAAAAAATACTGGAGAGGATTACCGGAGTTAACCGAAAGTCCTGAGTTTTTACAGCAAAGCAAAAATGAATTTGCTGAACCTCTTCCAATGGATGAATTCCTTAATGAAGAAGGTACAAAATCTAACGGTACCAGCCGTCGCGATTTCTTAAAAGTAATGGGCTTTTCAACAGCTGCTGTTGCCTTAGCAGCCTGTGAAACTCCCGTTATAAAAGCAATACCTTATGTTGTGAAACCTGAAGAGGTAACACCGGGTGTTGCTAACTTTTATGCTTCTACATTTTACGACGGGCATGATTATGCATCAATTTTGGTAAAAACTCGTGAGGGTCGTCCGATTAAAATCGAAGGCAATGAGCTTTCAAAAGTATCGAATGGCGCAACCAGTGCTCGTGTACAAGCTTCAGTATTGAGCTTATATGATGGTGCACGTTTAACCGGTCCTTTAGCAAAAGGAACTGCAACAGCTTGGAAAAATGTTGATGATGCAGTTGCTAAAGCTTTAGTTTCAGGTGAAGCTCGTTTAGTTACTTCAACTATTATCAGTCCTTCAACTAAAGCAGTAATTGCTGAGTTGAAAGCAAAATATCCAAACGTTAAGCACGTAACTTATGATTCAGTTTCTTATTCTGCATTAGTTTCTGCTAACAAAAACGTATTCGGAAAAGCAGTAGTTTCTTCTTATAATTTCGATAAAGCAAAAACCATTGTTGGTATTGCTTGCGACTTCTTAGGAACTTGGTTAAACCCAATTGAATTTGCTAGTCAATACGGAAAAGGCCGTAAGGTTAGTAAGGAAAACGCTGAAATGAGCAGACATTATCATTTCGAAGCCAACTTATCGTTAACCGGTGCAAACGCCGATTATCGTTACATGGTTAAGCCTTCTGAATTCGGTAAAGTTGTTGTTTCATTATTCAATCAGGTGGCTTCTGCCACAGGTAATGCAGCTGTATCAGGCGATGGTAAAATAGGAAACGCTGACGCTGAAAAAGCGATTGCAAAAATTGCTAAGGAATTGGCTGACAATAAAGGGAATTCATTAGTTGTTTCCGGTGTTAATGATGAAGGTGTTCAAACCTTAATCAATGGCATCAACAAAATGTTAGATAACTACGGTAAAACAGTAGATTATACTAATCACTTTAATTTAAAACAAGGTAACGATAAAGATTTTGCAGATTTAGTAGCTGATATGGCTGCAGGTAAAATCTCTACTTTATTAACTTATAACTGTAATCCGGTTTATACAGCACCTGCTTCATTGAAGTTTGCTGATGCTTACAAGAAAGTAGCTACAAAAGTTTCTTTCTCTCAGGTATTGGACGAGACGTCACAAATGGCGGATTTTGTTTGTCCTGACAATAATTATTTAGAGTCATGGGGTGATGCAAATCCAAAAGCTGGTCACTTCAGCTTACAACAGCCAACTATTAATCCAATTTTCAGTGCGCCTCGTTATGAAGGTACACGTCAATTCCAGGATTCATTATTAGCTTGGGCAGGAGTAAAGTCTTCTTACTATACTTATTTACAAGCCTATTGGCAAAACCATATTTTCCCTCAACAAGGTAAATATTTGGATTTTGCTTCATTCTGGGCTCATACTTTACATGATGGTGTTTTAAAAGTACGTGTTGCTAAAGAAATTCCTGAAGTTGTAATGGCAAAAGATTCGTCAGGTATACCAATCATGAGTGGAGTTGCTGCTGCTATCACTGAGGTGTTAGATTCAGTTAAAACGGAAGAGGTAAAACCTGCTCCGGTAAAAGAAGTAGCAATTCCAGCAGTTGAATCTATGCCTGTACCTGATTATAATAAAGCTGCTACAATGGCAACTTCTGTAAAAGGTGGCGCATTTGAATTAATGGTTTATGAGAAAGTTGGTTTAGGTAATGGTAACCAAAGTAATAATCCTTGGTTAATGGAATTACCTGATCCTATTTCTAAGGTAACTTGGGATAACTACATTACTATGTGTCCTGAAGACGTAAAAGCTTTAGGAATGCATGAAATGTTACGTCAGGATATCATCGGAAGTATTGCAACATTATCTGTTAATGGTGTATCGGTAAACGTTCCTGTTTATCCTCAACCAGGCCAAGCTAAAGGAACTATCGGTTTAGCTTTAGGTTATGGTCGTGTTGCTGAAACTTTGAAGATTGCAAATGGAGTTGGTGCTAATGCTTTCCAATTCTTCACAATTTATAACGATACAATTCAAGCAATTTCTCCTTCAGTGAATGTTACAAAAACTGAAGAGACGCATCAATTCTCAGCTACTCAAATACAACACACCATAATGGGTCGTGAAGAAGCTTTATTACGCGAAGTTTCTCTAAAAGAATTTAAGGAGAAGGATAAAGAAGTTTGGAATCCTTCTGCAGTAATGCATACTCATACTGGTGAAAAACACGTTAATGAAATCGATTTATGGGATGAGCATCCTCGTATGAATCATAAGTGGGGTTTAACCATTGATATGACTTCTTGTATCGGTTGTTCAGCTTGTGTTGTTGCGTGTGGTGTTGAAAATAACGTTGCTGTTGTAGGTAAAGAGGAAATCGGAAAAACACGTGACATGTTCTGGTTACGTATCGACCGTTATTATAGCTCTGATATGACTAAGCAAAAAGCTGCTGAAGAGCATATCGGATACAAGCAAATGAACTTAGATATGGAAACGCCTTCTAATAATCCGAAGGTAACTTTCCAGCCGATTATGTGTCAACATTGTAATCATGCACCTTGTGAAACTGTTTGTCCGGTATTGGCTACCAGCCACAGTACTGAAGGTTTAAACATGATGACTTACAACCGTTGTATTGGTACTCGTTATTGCGCTAACAACTGTCCATTCAAAGTTCGCCGCTTTAACTGGTTTAACTATAACGCTAATGAGTGGTTTGCAAGCAACCCTGCTCAACAAGAATTAGGACGTATGGTATTAAATCCTGACGTTGTAGTGCGTAGTCGTGGTGTTATGGAAAAATGTTCAATGTGTCAACAACGTTTACAGGCCGGTAAGCTAGAAGCTAAAAAGGCTGGTGCTCCAATTGTTGATGGCTCTATCAAAACTGCATGTCAGCAAGCTTGTCCTACTAACGCAATTATGTTTGGTGATTTAAATGATGAGAATTCACAAATCGCTAAATGGAGAAATGATAATAGAAATTATTTCTTGTTAGAAGAGCTTGGTGTGAAGCCTACTGTTTCTTATATGGTAAAAGTAAGAAATCAGGAAGAAGCTATTATTCACGAAGAGAGTGGACATGACGCGGCGAAGCACGTGAAAAAACATGATGAGCATAAGGAAGAAAAGCATTCATAAAAAAGTATTAATCGTATTAAATAAAAAATATGCACGCAGAATCAGAAATCAGGGATCCGTTAATTTTAGGTAGTAAAAATTACCGACAAATTACTGATGACATCATTGCTCCTATTGAAGGTAAAGCAGCAAAGGGCTGGTATGTATTACTTACTATTTGCGCATTAACTTTCTTGTGGGGTATTGGCTGTTTAGCTTATACAATTGGTGTTGGTATTGGAGCTTGGGGCTCTAACAATGCGGCCGATTGGGCTTGGGATATTACTAACTTCGTATGGTGGATTGGTATCGGTCACGCGGGTACATTAATCTCTGCGGTGTTATTATTATTCCGTCAGAAATGGCGTATGGCGATTAACCGTTCAGCAGAAGCGATGACCATCTTCGCTGTATTGTGTGCGGCTATCTTCGTAACATTACACACCGGTCGTCCGTGGTTAGATTATATGTTATTCCCATTACCAAATCAATTTGGTTCATTGTGGCCT
>CAYQDP010000210.1:0-5260 GCA_964416235.1 uncultured Flavobacteriaceae bacterium
TTAGTACTCTCGCCCTTATAATGAATAATGCTCGAATCGGCGAAATAATAATTTTTATAACCGCCTTGCGTTATACGATAGGATAAATCAATGTCCTCACCATACATAAAAAACGTTTCATCCAGTAATCCAACTTTATCCAAGGCTTCTTTACGCATGAGCATAAAGGCACCACTTAAAACATCTATCTGATGGTTTTTATTTTTATCTAAATAGGTCAGGTGGTATTGTCCGAATTTTTTTGAGTTAGGAAATAACTTTGATAAACCGAAAATTTTATAGAATGCTACAGCCGGTGTTGGTAAACCACGTTTCGATTCCGGTAAAAAATTTCCTTTTCCATCCACCATTTTTATTCCTAATCCGCCGGCATCAGGATGTTGTTCCATAAACGCGAAGGTTTTATCGAACGTATCTTCTTGCACTACAGTATCAGGGTTTAGCAATAAAATATATTTACCCGAACATTCTTTGATAGCCTGATTATTTGCAACAGAAAAGCCCGTGTTAACTTTGTTTTCGATGAGCTTAACCTGAGGAAATTTTTGCTTAATAAAGGGTACGGAACCATCCACAGAATTATTATCGACCACAAACACCTCTACCTTCAGGTTTTTAGAGGCATTCAGTACCGAATGCAGGCATTGCTCAACGAAATGCTTAACGTTATAATTGACAATTATGACGGAAAGATCAAACACTTTATAAAAACGCCTAAAATACCAAATAATTGTGGTGTAGAGTATTAAATTTAAGCTGATTATAAATTGGCTGGTAAAATACTTTTGCTAAATTTGTGCCCCCTGAAAAGATGAAGTTCTTTTTAATGGTCCCGTAGCTCAACTGGATAGAGCATCAGCCTTCTAAGCTGACGGTTCCGCGTTCGAGTCGCGGCGGGATCACTGGTGCCAAACCAAAAAACCCTCACAGATTAAAAAAATTCCGTTTTTTAGTCGGGCTGAGGGTTTTATTTTTCGCTTTATTTTGTTAACTTGTATCAATGAAATCAATTCTTTCTACTTTATTGTCTCTTTTCTATTTTCAGTTGGCATTTTCACAATGGATTAATGTAGGGCCTTACAATCCTATAATGGCAACTATTCCTGATCCATTAGGCAAACCTATAGATATTGCATTTACGAATGACTCAACCGGCGTTTGCTCGTTTGAGAGGATTGGTGCAGGTAGTGGCGGAAAGTGGTTACTGATTATGCAAACTAATGATTACGGAAAAAATTGGAATCAAACTTATTATTGGAGTATGACAGGTGTTACCGGCACAGGAGGTAGATTTCAGCACATTGGAGGAGACACAATATTATACGTTAACGAAACTAACTATCCTTTTTCTGATTGTTACTTTTCATACAATAAAGGTTTAAACTGGGTTTATCATTTCAACGCAAATAGACTTTCGAATTTTCACTTTTCAGTGGCAAATCATGGGAATTTCACTCATGAAAATAACGTATTTAGTAAACGACACTCCGCTATTACAACTACCTTATCAACTTTTAGTGGCACTACTAACGCAACTAAAAGTTTATGGATGAATTCATACAATAAAGGGTTCATTATTCATCAAAATAAAAACCTATTAACTACAATTGATTCTGGTTTAACGTGGTCAACAGTATTGAACAAAACATTTAATCTTAATTCAATTTATTTCATTACAAACAATATTGGTTTTATAGCATGTGATAGTGGCAAAGTTTTAAAAACCATTAATTCCGGTTTAAACTGGACAGAGATTAATACTGGGTATTTTAATAAATTAAACTCCATTAGTTTTAAAAACGACACAATTGGGTATTGCGTAGGAAATAATGGCTTAATTCTAAAAACGGTAAATGGTGGATTATCTTGGAAAAAGGAAACCATCGTAACCTCTCAAAATATTATCCGTGTTGTTGCGCTTAATAAAAAGGCCTATGTATTAGCGAGTGACGACCGTGTTTTTTCGATAGACCTTGATACGTGTTTAGTAAGAACGAATGTAAGCCTAAATGCATCTACAAACCTTGTCTGTGATTCTCTTCCCAACGGTTCAAAAGTAACTTTAACCGGCACACCGCCAGGTGGCGTTTATTATGGTTCAAACCTTACAGGTAATATTTTTTCCACACCAAACCTTACCAACAAGCATTACTTTCATTATTCTTATACGAATCCTTTAACAGGATGTGTTTCTACAGCTGTTACCAGTATAATGGTAATCCAAAACAATCTTTATGCAAGTATGAACACTTCGTCGAATTCAACATGTATTAGTTCTGCATTTGGCAGCCCAATTCTTCTATATGGAAGTCCATCAGGCGGTGTATTTTCTGGTTTGGGAGTTAGCAGCAATACGTTTACACCTCCTAACACACCAGGCATTTATAATATTACTTATTCTGTCGCTAGCATGAATTCATGTGTAAGTACTGCTACAACCAACATTTACGTTTACGCCTGTGTTGGTATAGAAGAAATAAATTACGGCTCCTCTGAAATTTCCATATTTCCTAACCCGGCGCATTCAGAAATCAACATTAAAGGAGTAAGAGAAGGTATTTATTCACTTTATAACAATATAGGGCAAAAAATAACGGATTTTAGTTTAAATGAGTCAAACCATTTTACGTATCAATTCATGAACTTACCATCAGGAGTGTATTATCTACGTCATGAAAATCAATCGTTTAAGTTAGTTATCTTAATGGATTAATCAATTTTTACGCTGTTTTCATTAGTCTTATCCTTCAACAAACCTCGGTTAAAAACATTCATTTTAGTAACTCAAAGCATGCGCTGCTCCTGGCTACCTTTATGGGATAATGGCCGCTGAACGCAAAAATAAATTCAGGGATAATCCCGTGTTTGAAGTTACCACACCCGAGGAGGAAAATCCCCTACACGATATTGAAGAACCTAAGCTCGAAAAAAAGCCAAGTACTAAAAAAAATAAACCTCGCAAAACCGAAGAAGAGGAAGAAGAAACAGTAGCGGAAGAAACCGTAAAACCAAAAGCCAAGAAAAAAGAAAAAGCACCAAAAATTACTATAGCCGACCGCTTTCAAAAAGTGTTAGATGTTTATCAAAACGAACGCACGCAAAAAATCCTAGGACTCAGCTTAATTCTTTTCGCTTCTTATCTCTGCATTGCTTTTATTTCTTATTTCTTTACCTGGGATGTAGATCAGGATAAAGTAATGGGACCATTATCTGAACTATTTAACCCGGATACTAAAATCAAAAACTGGCTGGGAAAATTAGGCGCTCTGGTTTCTCATCAATTCATGCATAAATGGTTTGGCGCACCTTCATTTATTTTTGTACCGGTACTTACAATTTACGGTTTAGAAAAATTATTAAGCAAATCCTACATCAAACCACAAGCATTCAATGCTAAATGGTTGTTTTTAATGGTGTGGTCTTCATTGTTACTAGCTTTTATCTTTCATGATAAATGGTTCTTCCTTGGCGGTGGATTTGGTTATGTTTTAAATCAGGAAATTTCGAACTATGTTGGTAGCGTTGGATTATTAGCACTCTTAGGATTTTCCATGCTTACGTTTTTAGTTTTAAGCATTAACCTCAACTTTAATTTACCAAAGAAAACACGGGAAGAAGTTCAGAATGATATCGAAAAAGAAAATGAAATTCAGGAAGAAGTAAAAGGACCTGTTTTTTCAGTTGTAGAAAATAAAGAAGAGCAACTTTCTGCAGAGGAAGAAGCTGAAATGCTCAACTTCGAAATTAAAAAACCGGTTGAAGAAAAAATTGCAGAACCTGTAGTTGAGGAATTAAAAGAAGAAGTTAAACCAATTGAATTAAATACCGAATCTGCTGAAATCATCACGCCCGAAAAAGAAGGAGAACCGGAGTTTGTGATTCAAACCGGACCGAAAGAAGAAATTCTGGAAGATGAAAATAAAGCAGCGCAATTGGTAGAAGAGTTTGGAGAATATGATCCCACTTTAGATTTAGGACATTATCAATTCCCGCATTACGATTTATTAAACGATTACGGCAATCAGCATTCAAAAGTTAATCAGGAAGAATTAGTCGCCAACAAAGACCGCATCATTGCTACTCTTAAAAATTACGGAATCGAGATTGATAAAATCATGGCCACCGTTGGTCCTACTGTTACCTTATATGAAATCATTCCTGCTGCAGGCGTGCGTATTTCTAAAATTAAAAACTTAGAAGATGACATCGCGTTAAGTTTGGCTGCATTGGGCATTCGTATCATTGCTCCTATACCGGGCAAAGGAACCATAGGTATTGAAGTACCAAATCAAAATCCGGAGATGGTACCGATGCGTAACATTTTAGCTTCCGAGAAATTCAATAATTCCACTTTTGATTTACCAATCGCTCTAGGAAAAACCATCAGTAACGAAATCTTCATTGCCGACTTAGCTAAAATGCCGCACTTATTAATGGCAGGAGCTACAGGTCAGGGTAAATCAGTTGGATTAAACGCAGTATTGGTTTCTTTACTTTATAAAAAACATCCGGCTCAAATTAAATTTGTACTAGTAGATCCGAAAAAAGTAGAGTTGACGTTATTCAATAAAATTGAACGTCATTTCTTAGCGAAACTTCCAAATTCGGAAGACGCGATTATCACCGACAACACGAAAGTAATTCACACTTTAAATTCCTTGTGTATCGAGATGGATAACCGTTATGCTTTATTGCAGGATGCACAGGTAAGAAATATTAAGGAGTACAATGCTAAATTCATTCAACGCAAATTAAATCCAAACGACGGTCATAAATATTTACCGTATATAGTTTTAGTTGTGGATGAGTTTGCCGATTTAATTATGACGGCCGGTAAAGAGGTGGAAACGCCTATTGCACGTTTGGCGCAGTTAGCGCGTGCGATTGGAATTCACTTAATCATCGCTACGCAGCGTCCAAGTGTAAATATTATTACAGGAACTATCAAAGCTAACTTCCCGGCACGAATTGCATTTAGAGTAACCAGCAAAATCGATTCACGTACAATTTTAGATGCAGGCGGAGCCGAACAATTAATCGGACGAGGTGATATGCTCTTAAGTACAGGAAATGATTTAATTCGCATACAATGTGCATTTGTAGATACACCGGAAGTGGAAAAAATTACAGAGTTTATCGGTAATCAGCGTGCTTACCCTAGCGCCTTTATGTTACCTGAATATGTGGGCGAAGAAGGCGACGGCGGAAAAGAAGATGTAGACTTAAGTGAAAGAGATAAAATGTTTGATGAAGCCGCTAA
>CAYQDP010000211.1:0-5259 GCA_964416235.1 uncultured Flavobacteriaceae bacterium
TCAACCGCCTCGACAGTATGTCCTGCTGCTTTAAAGTTATCTAATTGTTTAGTAACAGCAGCCTTAACCTCTGGGTCAAGACCGTTAGCTTCCAAACAATCCTTTAAATAAGCAATTTTATATTTTTTACCCGAAGGTTTTATTTCATTAGAATAAGAAGGAACCGGTTTTTGAGAGGCTGTACTGTCAAATTCATCAGCACCTGAAATCACTTCCATTATTAATGCAGCATCCCCTACTGTTTTAGTTATTGGGCCAATTTGATCAAACGAAGAAGCATATGCAATCAAGCCCCACCTAGAAACTCGTCCGTATGTTGGCTTAAAACCAACTACACCACAAAATGAGGCAGGCTGGCGAATAGAACCTCCGGTATCAGAGCCTAAAGCAATATGACACAATCCTGCAGCAACAGATGCTGCTGCACCGCCAGAAGAACCACCGGGTACACATTTTTCGTTAAGTGGATTTAATACATTTCCTTTTGAAGAATTCTCGTTACTGCTACCCATTGCAAATTCGTCGCAATTAGTACGACCAATAATGATTGCATCTTCCGCTAACAAACGCTCAACAACAGTTGAGGAATAAAGTGATTCAAAACCTTCTAATATTTTAGATGAAGCGGACACTTTATGATTCTTGTAACAAATATTATCCTTTAAAGAAACAACAACACCGGCGAGTTTTCCGGCTTTTCCTTGCTTCAATTTTTCATCTACTCTTTTTGCTTGATCCAGAGCATCAGATTCAAAAACTTCCAAAAAAATATTGAGATGCTTCTTTGTAGAAATCTCTTTCAATAATCCGTTAACCAAATCTACACAATTGGTTTTTCCGGCTTTTAAATCGCCCTGAAGCTGTGCTATATTTATAAATGTGTACATTTTATTTTCCGGGAAATTAATCGCGGTATTTTAAATAATAAAGCGTCACTCTATATAAAAGAATGACGCTTCAATTTGAATTAAAAATTATTTCTTATCCGACTCAGCTGAGTCAACTCCTTTAGAAGCATCTTTAAATTCCTTAACGCCACGGCCTAAACCTTTCATTAACTCAGGAATTTTTTTACCGCCGAACATTAATAAAATGATAACCAAAATGATAATGATTTCCGGAGCACCAAGTCCGCCTAAAAATCCAAGAATAAGTGATGTTGTCATCGTAATTAAATTAGATGTGTAAAGGTAACAATTTTTTGCAATTACCTAAAATAGCTAAAAATCATTAACTTGCCCTAAAAATAGAGCCATTTGGGCGCCTTAAACCGAACCGGATAAGACTGTAAGACAACGAAAAAACTCAATTAAAACCAATAACATTTGCACCATGCTTAAAAAAGTAGAACATATAGGCATTGCCGTAAAAAACCTTGAAAATTCGAACAATTTGTTTTCTAAACTATTTGGTAAAGACCATTACAAAGTGGAGAAAGTAGAAAGTGAAGGCGTAAGCACCAGTTTTTTTATGTTGGGTGAAACTAAGATTGAGTTATTGGAGGCTATAAATCCGGATAGCGCCATTGCAAAATTTATTGAGAAAAAAGGTGAAGGCATTCATCATATCGCGTATGAGGTTGATGACATCCTTACGGAAATGGAGCGCCTAAAAAAAGAAGGTTTTGAATTAATACACCAACAACCTAAAGAGGGTGCCGACAATAAATTGATTTGCTTTTTACATCCTAAAAGCACAAACGGTGTTTTGGTGGAGTTGTGTCAGGAGAGAAAGTAAATCTACTTCGCTCCGAAAACATGCAATGATTTCGAGGTTAATGTTCCTAACATGGCGTGTAGCGGATGTTGAGGATTACTCTCTACCTGAGAAATTATTTTTTCCATGGCATGCAGAAGTGCAGGATTCTCCTCATCATACACATCACCCTGTAAAAACTTAAGTACATCTAATCGGTATTCAGGAGTATTTACGAAATAAGTGAACAAAACATTTAATCTGTAATACATGTGTATGAATCTATACCAATTGTTGACTCCCTTCTTTAAAGTGCTCTCGTAATCATGAAATGATTCTTTTGAATAATTTCCATTCTGCAAAGCTTTTATAATATCATAAGACGCGAATCGTGCACTATTTAAAGCGATGCTTACTCCACTCGAAAAAATTGGATCTACAAATCGTGCTGCATCACCAATCAATACCAAATTATCTTTTACCAATACCGTCATGGCGTAACTATAATCTGCTTCTACCGTGAAATCTCTTATTTGCTGAGCCCTTTTTAATTCAACATGAAGTTCAGGTCTTAATTCCGCGCATTCCCAAAAAAACTTTTCACGTCCCTCTTTTGTTGTAGGAAAATTTTGCTTCTGACTTACGACTCCAACACTTGTAATCGTATCTGTTATCGGAATTTGCCACATCCATGTATTGGAAACAGGAATAAAATGGATGTAAATAAAGTCGGGGTCTTTAAAAGCATTTCGGTTAAATCCGCTGAACCAAGTATGCACAGCGCATTGATTAAAAACAGGGTCTTTTACTTTTATTTTTAATTTGTTACCCATAAAAGTATAGCGACCACTTGCATCTACTACTATCTTACATGTAAATTTCTTCTCTTCTTTACCATTAAACCGAACATTCACTTCTACCTTATCTTTCGCAACAAAATCAACATGAAAAACATCTGCCTCTTGAAATGTTTTTGCGCCTAGTTCATTGGCGTGTTGCAATAACAACTCATCAAATCGTCCGCGGTCAACGTGATAAGTATGCGGCTCATGAATGTCTTTTTGCTTTCTTTCATTAAATAAAATATCTACGTCGCTTCCTTTAAACTCAGAGAAATCGTGATTATAAATGTTTGCAGAATTATAGGTGGTCCATGCGGCTCCAAATTTTTTAAGGAAACCTTCGGCCTCCATCTTTGGAATAAAATTTAGCTCATTAAAAACACGGTTACTTGCAGGCACTAACGATTCACCTACATGAGGACGTGGAAACTTTTCCTTTTCAAAAATAACACACGACACGCCCGATTTAGCAAGATAAGATCCCATGGCACTACCGGCGGGACCGCCTCCAATGATTATAACGTCTACATTTTCCATGTTTAATCTTCCATTCCTAAATGAATCAAAGCATCACCTTCATTAACGATGGGCTGATTATTGATTCCTACTATATATGCATCAACAGGCGAAACGATTTTATGTTCAACTTCTCCGAAAGGATTACAAATTACGCCTAACAAATCATCCTTACGTACATGTGCTCCATTATTGGCGTTCATATGAAATAATCCACTGGCTCCTGCACGGATCCATGAATCGCGGATAACTTTTACATGGGGATTATTAGGGATATCGGAATCAATCATCCCATACGATTTCATTAAACGCAAACAACCATTTAATCCTTCATTGATGGATAAATAATCGAATCGCATACTCTCTCCACCCTCAAACACAAGTATAGGCTTGTTCTTCTTTGCAGCTTCTTTTCTCAATGTTCCTTCACGGTATTTACTATCAATGATTAATGGTGCTGAAAATTTTTCAGCAATCGCCAAGTTCTCCGGAAAATCGAATACACATCGAATCTGAGGGTAGTTACTGATTTTTGCTCCGCCCGTATGAAAGTCGACCCCAAAATCTATTAACGGAATAATGTGTTTCATTAAATCATAAGCGATTCTACTGCCTAAGGAACCATTCTTACTTCCCGGAAAGCAACGATTTAAATCGCGCCCATCGGGTAAATCGCGTGTAGAATATAAAAACGAAACAATATTAATAACGGGAATCGCGATAATGGTTCCGCATTTAATTCCCTTTACCATTTCGTGATTAACCAAACGTCGGATAATCTCAACTCCGTTAGTTTCTTCACCATGCATGCCAGCACTAAACATTATGGTTGGCCCGGGATTTTTACTTCGTATAACGTGAACCGGAATTTTAATGTAAGATTTGGTATGTAACTCGTATGAGTTCAACACTACTGTCTTATACTCGCCTGCTGCAATCTGCTGACCGTTTATGGTAATGGTTTCCTGCATGCTTATTCACCGGGTTTGTTAAACTCGTTGCGCTCAACATATTCAATAATTTTTCCACCGATATCCAATCCGGTTGCACCTTCAATGCCCTCCAATCCTGGAGATGAATTTACCTCCATAACCAATGGTCCGCGCGAACTTTGCAATAGATCAACACCGGCAATGCCCAGTCCTAATTTTTTAGCCGCTTTAATTGCCGTTGCTCTTTCTTCCGGAGTAAGGTTTATAACGGTTGCCGTACCTCCTCTATGTAAATTACTTCTGAATTCTCCTTCCCGTGCCTGACGTTTCATTGCACCTACAATTTGTCCGTCGACTACAAACACACGCAAATCCGCACCGCCGGCTTCTTTAATAAATTCCTGCACTAACATATTCGCCTCTAACTTTAAGAATGCTTCGATTACAGATTTAGCAGCCTTTTGATTCTCTGCCAAAATCACACCAATGCCTTGAGTACCTTCCAATAATTTTACAACACACGGTGCTCCGCCAATGGCGTCGATAACACTATCGATGTCTTTATCCTTTGGAGAAGAAGCAAAAGCAGTTTTAGGAATTCCTAATCCCGCGCGCGCTAAAATTTGTAAGCTGCGCAATTTATCACGTGAGCGAACTAAAGCTTGAGATTCAACAGCGGTAAATATTTTCATCATTTCAAACTGACGAACAACCGCAGAACCATAGAATGTAGCTGATGCGCCAATGCGGGGAATAACCGCATTCACATCCGTTACTTCTTTACCACCATAGTAAATGTGTGGACGACCTTGTTCAATAACCAGAACACATTTCATGTGGTCGAGTAACAACATTTCATGTCCGCGTTTTTCACCTGCTTCAAGTATTCTCCGAGTAGAATACAGATTTTTGTTTCGTGATAATACAGCAATTTTCATAATGAGAGTATCAAATATAATCGTTTATTGATTTTTTTATTTTTTGTCCGTTAACGTGGATTTTATTCACATCCACAACGAATTTTCCTTTTAATAATCTTCTTCCTATTAAAACAGGATATCGCATATTTTCCCTAT
Organism: uncultured Flavobacteriaceae bacterium; assembly: GCA_964416235.1. Lineage (GTDB taxonomy): Bacteria > Bacteroidota > Bacteroidia > B-17B0 > Aurantibacillaceae > JAHEYG01. The sequence continues at coordinate 5,062 of CAYQDP010000211.1, forward strand.
CACTAAGTGAAAGAGTAGTTAAAATATTTTTTCTTCCGATTTTAATTCGTGTTTTTATAATATAACGTTCCTCCATCTCACCAAATGAATTTTTAATTTTCTTTCTGTAAAATTCAGGAAATTCATGTATTTGCTCAGAATACTCGGGATGAGAATTATCCAATAATTTAAAGCATAAAACTTGTTTACCGTTATCAT
>CAYQDP010000212.1:0-5233 GCA_964416235.1 uncultured Flavobacteriaceae bacterium
CCGCTTATTAACTGTCCAATCCAAACCTAAAGCTGCCGAAAAAAAGTTACCACCGTTTAATTCGATGGTTCTGGAATTAAGTTCAGTTACTGTATCATTAAAGGAAATCTTTCTATCAAACCTATGATTGACATGGTATTTTTCTTTCATTAAACTCAATGAATGACTTAGAGAAATTTTCTTTCCTAAATAATTAATTGAATATCCTCCATCCGTATTACAATAAAATCCTTGAGAAGCTGTGGCGTTAACATTGCCACTGACACCTGTTATTTTATTTTTTCGTGTGTAGATATGAATTATTCCTGCTCCACCTGAAGCGTCGATGGAGCTTGGAGGATTTTTTAAAATTTCAATCTTAGAAATATTAGACGACTGTAAACTTCTTAAAAAATTCACCAATTGATTCCCGCTTAATTGCTGAATTCGTCCGTCAATCATCACCCTCACTCCTGTCTGTCCGTTCACCAATATATTATTGTTTTCATCAATAATAACACCCGGTAATTTCGACATGAGTTCAAATGCATTGTAACCATTAGAAAGACTGCTGTTTTCTATATTAACAATAAAGTTTCCATTCTTTTGTTCAATTGTACTTTTTATGACCGTAACTGAAATCTCATTTAAATTTATTCTTTTTGGAACCATGCTTACTGTAAGGTCAATAGTATCAACACTCGTTGAGACCTCCGAAAAATAGTCTTCAAAGTCGATGGCAAATACTTTTAAAATAAATTTTTCATTAGCAGGAACGCTTAAACTGAATTCCCCATTTGCGGTTCCTAAGCTTCCTTGGACAAACGATGAGTCATTACTACGAAGAATCCCAATATTAGCAAAAGGCACAACACTTCCCTGCTCATTTTTCACAACACCCTTAATTAAAGTTTGCGCTGAGGAACCCTGCGAGAGTAGGAATATATAAAAGAGTATTAATGTGACTTTTTTCAGGCAGAAAATTATTTAATAGCTACCACCGAAATTTCAAAGTGCGCGTTTTTGGGTAAAGCACTTATCTGAACCGTCTCGCGGGCCGGTGGATCAATTGGGAAATACAAACCGTACACTTCGTTAATCTTCACGAAATGACTTAGGTCTTTAACATACAAAGTAGATTTAACTACATGTTTCATTTCCATGCCTGCCATTTTCACTATGGCTTCCACATTTTTCAAAGCCTGCATCACTTCCGCTTGTATGCTTGCAGAATCTAATTTACCGTTGATATCCATTCCGATTTGTCCGGATACATAAAGAGTATTTCCCACCTTTATGCCTTGGCTATACGGACCAATAGGCATTGGAGCCGAGGCTGTAAAAATAACTTCATGTTCGGTTTCGTTGCCATCAAAAAAATAAGCAAACACACCAATCGCTAAAGCCGCCAAAACAAAAATTAAACGAATCATTACTTAGAATCTTTAGGCGGTTCCATTTTAGAAATTTCAGTCAAGCCTTTCACTAATACATCCAAATCACGGATGGAAGTATACACATTAGGTGTTACGCGAATGCCATCAATTTTTCCGTAGATCATCGAAACAGAATGGATTTTATGCTTCTCCATTAATTTTGCTTCCACTTGATTAGCTTTCCAGCCTTCAAATCCAATCACACCAATGGCACAAGAATATTGATCTTTGCGTGAGGTCCAGAATTTGGCATTCGGTAAATCCTTCACTTTATTGTACCAGTAATTTTTTAAATAACGTAATCTTTCTTCCTTACGCTTCGCGCCAATCACATTATGAAAATCAACCGCAGTTCCGATAGCCATTTCCGATGCAAAAGAACGCGTTCCCAATACTTCAAATTTTCGAATATCATCCCCGTCAGGTTCTCCTGCCGAAAGCAAAGCCCAGATGTTTTTAATTTTATCTTTCTTAATATACATCAATCCGCTTCCAAAAGGCGCGCACAACCATTTATGCAAAGAAGTAGCAAAATAATCAGCGCCGGTATCTTCAATTTTAAAATTGATGTGCCCGAATGAATGCGCCGCATCTACAATAACTTCACATCCCTTTTTATGCGCCATATCAGCAATGGCTTTTACAGGAACGATGTTGCCACTCCAGTTAATTAAGTGCGTAATATGAACGATTTTAGTTTTGGGAGTAATGGCATCCTCATAAAATTTGATGATTTGTTTATCATCCTCGCATGGTTGCGGAATATCTATCCAAACCAATTTTACACCATCACGTTTCTCGCGCTGTTTCCAGGCGTTCATCATGTTCGGGTAATCGTATTTACTTAAAACTACTTCGTCGCCGGCCTTTAAATTCAAACCAAAAATTATTGTATTCAAACCTTCTGTAGCGTTACGGTTAATAGCAATTTCCTCCATGGAAACACCACAAAGTTCAGCTAGCTTTTCGCGCAAACCTTCACGACCCTGATCCAAAATACGCCACATGTAATAAGATGGTGCTTCATTACTGTACTGATAAAAACGAATGTGTGCATCCTGAACTACTTTTGGTTGCGGACTCACACCACCGTTATTCAAATTAATGACATTAGGAGAAACGGTATAGCTTTCCCGTACCCAACCCCAAAAATCTTCATCGGCAGCAGCATCGCAAGCAGAAAGACCCGATATGCGATTCACTTGATTTTCCAATTCGGCAGCATATACTTTATCGATTGCAGAAAGGAAGGTGAGTCCGGCTGTAGCCCCAGCACTTTTAAGAAAAAAATCGCGACGGTTCATGGGATTAATTTTAGTAATAAAGGTATCAAAAAAAGTACAATAAAAAAGCCCCGAATTATTCGGGGCTTTTTATTTATTAGCTTATTCTTATTGTTTTATGAATTTACCAACACGAAGAGTTTCGTTAGTATTATATACTTTGTAATAGTACATACCCGCCTTTGCGTCGTGTAAGTCAATTGAAGTAACGTTTGATTTAATTTCTATAACCGCTACTTGTTTTCCTAAAGCATCCATGATTTCAACCACCGGTGAATTATTAATATCAGTTAATGAAATATTAATTGCTGCAACAGCAGGGTTTGGATATACATCTACTCCATTGTAATTAGCATACATGTTATCGATTCCTGTACATGGAGAAACGCTTTGCATAACAAATACCGGAGTGCTTCCACAACCACCATTGTAACCAACAACTGTATACGTTGTAGTTGTAGTTGGACTTACAACAGAAGTTGAAGCTGTAGAACCGCTGCTCCAGCTGTAAGTGGTTGCACCATTAGCTGTTAATGTAGCACTGTTACCTGCACAAATAAGAGTATTGCTTGTAGTTGCTGATACAGTTGGAACACTGTTAACAGAAACAGTAGTTGGCGCTAATGGATTTAAACAGCCTATTGTTGTATAGATTTCAACACGGGAAATACTGCCGCTGGCTTGCGTCCATAAAGCTTGTGGAGATACGGCTGATAATGAAAACTGCATTCCGGAACGTAAAATATTTACGGTATAGGTTCCAAGTGTTGATACCGGAGGAGTAGCATAAGAGTTAATATCATTTCTGTTACCCAATACCATGATGTTCTGACCGGCATAAACCGGAATGTTTACCGGGATAATTCCAGTGCCTGAAGTATTGTTCTGTGTCAAATACAATAACGAAAATGAATTGGTTGTTACCGGATAAATTGGAGCAACGGTATCCAATCTTACAATGGCGATATTTGAGTTTCCTGCGCTTGCTTCAGTCGGAACCCTTACACCGGTAATCACGAAATCAGTTGGGGCCGTAAACCAATACCCACGAACCATTCCCGAAAAATTAGATCCATGCGGAGGCAGTGATAATGAAGCGGTAGCAGTTGGCATTAATTGTGCCGTATAGTAAACCGTGTTGCTGGTTAATGTTGGAGTGGTGTACACAGAACCTGTACCGATTGCATTACCGCCAAAAGGATACTGATACCATCCTGTTAATACCGAAGAAGGCTGTGTAGCAGTTAAAGTAGCCGCACTGCCTGAACAAATGGAATTACCTGTAATGGTTGGGCTTGCAGGCGCAGTACATTGCGCTTGTGTAAAGTTGTTGATTCCGATAGACAACAATGCTGCCATCGCTAATTTTGCTTTGTAGATTTTTCTCATAATATAGTTGTTAAGAATTCGGCTCAAAGTTAGGTATTTAGTAACGATTTAATCCTGACATTTATCAATTATATAAACAATCTGATACTAACATTTATTAAGGAAAATGCTCATCCGTTTAAATAGCGACAATCCCGACAGCATAACACTGTCGCAGATTGCCAACTGTCTTAAAAACGGCGGTATTATTATTTATCCTACCGACACGGTTTATGCACTTGGTTGCGATATCACGCAAAACAAGGCCTTAGAGAGAATCTGCAAACTGAAAAACATTAAGCCTGAAAAATCAAAATTCGCGTTTGTTTGCAGTGATTTAAGTCATTTATCAGAATTCAGCAAGCCCATTCCAAATCATGTATTTCGTATTATGAAAAAGGCTTTGCCCGGACCTTACACGTTTATTTTGGAAGCGAATAGCAATGTGCCGAAAATGATAAAGCAAGAACGAAAAACCGTTGGTATTCGTGTACCTGATAATATTATCTGCCGCGAAATCATCAATACCCTGGGTAATCCGATAATTTCTACCAGCCTCGTGGATACCACCGATGATATACTCGAATATTTTTCCGACCCTGACATGATACACCAACAATATGGCGATATGGTAGACATGGTCATTGATGGCGGACACGGAAATATCTATGCGTCGACCGTTATAGACTGCTCAAAACCCGAAATTGAAGTGATACGCGAAGGTTTGGGAAGTTTGGATGTGCTGGATTAATTTTATTCCACAGCTAATCCGAGTAAATCAGCGATATTTCCAGGAACACTATTTACTTTTTCAAAAAATACTCAATCGCTAAATCATAACTTTTAAGTCCGAAACCTGAAATGCTTCCTGCGCAATTTTTACCTAAATAGGAAACGTGACGGTAATCTTCACGCGCAAAAATATTACTAATGTGTACTTCCACAGCAGGGGCTTTCACGGCTTTCACGGCATCTGCAATAGCTACTGAAGTATGCGTATATCCTCCGGCATTCAAAATAATACCGTCGTATAAAAATCCTTTTTCCTGAATCTCGTTTATTAATTCTCCTTCTACATTATTTTGATAATACTCCAATTCTACCTGAGGATATCTTTCCTTCAACTCTTCAAAATAATCATCAAAGGTTTTATTACCATAAACCTCT
>CAYQDP010000213.1:0-5227 GCA_964416235.1 uncultured Flavobacteriaceae bacterium
AACATTATCTTCAGCAATGGCTTTAATTTCACTTTTGCGCGCTTCCATGCAACAGGTATAAGCCATAGCGCAACTTTCATTGGAACTTAAATAATACAATAGGATTTCATTATCCTCCTCATCTTTTCGCATCACACGAATCGTTCCGCTAATTATCAAAGGCATGAACTTGATGTTTTTATTGTAATCAATAATTACATCGCCTTCCTTAAAAGACATAAATTTGCCTTCATTCTCAATTTCTTCAATGAGTTTTAACTCCAGAAAATTGCGCAATCTTTCTTTTAGATCTTTCATCTTTATAAAGATATTTATTAATTGAGAATGAGCAAAAATTATTATCTGAACTCGTATGTAGTTCCTTTGAGTTGAGTTAGCAATGTGGCAGGCTCGTCGGTAGCTATTGCTCTGCCTTCAAGCTTTGGCTCAACCGGGGAGTTTGCTTTTAAATATTCCATTATGACATCGTGTAGCAAATACGGCGTCTTCTTAGGATTTTTTACATGCTCAATTCGGCACAATGTATCATCCGGATCACCTTCACGTTCACAAGCAACAATTGAATATTCTTTATTTAAATCAATTGGTTGTCCTCCTACTTTCACAGAGTTTACGCGCTTTCCAAATTCATTTCCAACAGTAAAATTCACTTCCATTCCATTGTAACGAACGAACCAACCACCAAATCGTTTTGAAGGATCCTTAGCAAATGCGTTTTGCAATTCCTTTTCCAACCAATCCCACAATTGCTTTCCTGTCACAATCGCTGTTTTAGCTTCACTATTTACAGGAAGCATATTCCATAAAAATTCTTTTGTAATGTTCGCTAATCCTGTTTTGGAATCAACTGCCAGTGGCTGGCAAAAACGAAAGCCATTGGATAAAGCAATATCCGGCTTGAATTTCCACTTAACAGCATCCGTAATTAAATTATCCATAGGTGTTTCTAATACAAAATAACGCACCAATGGTGTTTTGCTTGTACCGATTACAGTTTGCAAATCATTTTTATATGGTTCGTATGCTTTATCAACCAGTGATTGCATTTCTTTATCGGCAGGGTATTTCTGAGGATCTACATCCAGTAATTGATATTTTGTATTAATCAATTTACCATTTTCTATTTCCAAATCCAGCTTACCCAAAAAAGAACCGAATGCTCCGCACTCAACAACTTTGGTGTATTTTGCTTGTATAGGTTCACGAACACGCTCGTGTGTATCTGCTCCTATAATCATATCTACACCTTCTGCTGCAGGATTATTAGCTAATCCTACTTGTTGTGCCAATCCCATATGTGTAGTTACAATCACTACAGCGCAACCTTCTACCTCACGCAATAATTTTACATACTTAGCTAAATTATTTTCGGCATGCTCAAAGCGTAAACCTTCGCTATAGGCAGGTGACTGACGTTTTGGAATTAAATGATCGGTATAACCGATAAATCCGATTTTTACGCCTGCCACATACTTTATCCAATAAGGAGGGTAAACGAGCTCACCGTTATAATTATCGTCGCTCTTATGCCACATGTTCGCGCAGATTTTAGCAGCGTTAGCATGTCCCATATCATACAACATTTTTTTCTTTTTGTAAACAACTTCCCAATTACCAGGTAACATTAAATCGTAACCCAATTTATTAAAAATGGGAATGAGCGCCTCGCCTTCTGTTAGTGAGGCAACCGCATGACCGTGAAAATAATCACCCCCATCATAAAGAATTGTATTAGCAGGGTTTTTCTTACGAAATGACTCAATCATCGTTTTTAAAACTGCCATACCACCGCGTTTCTTGTAAACAGCTTTGCCGTTTTCCCAGAAAAACTCGTCGTGTGTGTTTAATTGCGAGTGAATATCAGTAGTAATTAAAATTGAAACCGTTTGTTTAGTTGCCAACGCGATTTCTTTAGTCTCCTCCTTATTTTCACTAACAAGACCCGAAGCCATTACGTTTGTAACCGGACTTAGCATTGTACCTAAACCAACAAATGCTGATTTCTTTAAAAAATCGCGTCTGTTTTCGTCTTTAATATCATTTATGTTTTTGTTTTCCATTATAGGTTTAAATTTTAAAGTCGATAATTAAGTTCAGGTTTACCATATTTACCTTATTGTAAACATACTTTAAATTATCGTAAGTTTCACCGGCTTTAATTTTATAAGCCGCTAAAAATTTAATTTCCAATCCTCTTAAGAATCTATCGAACGAATAAGCTAAATCAAGATTCACTTGATGGTACGACGGCATTCCATATTTGTTTAAACGATAATCTTTCACATCCGGTAACAGATAATAGCCGTAAGCTAATCCTGCTTTAAATTTATTTTTAAACGCGTTGAATGTTGTTTTAGCCATAAAAGCATGAACGTTACCTAATCCCTCATTTCTTTCGCGCGGCATAAAGGTATAGAATGGTTCTTTTCCCCATTCTCGGGGCAAAAGATATCGCCCGTCGCCGGTTATGTGTGTATAGTTTAATGAAGTATTACTTTTTTTACTTCTTACACCAATTTGTGCACTGATTACATTTGACTGAGCGCCTCTGTTTATATAGGTTTCCCTTTGATTCTCGTTACCGCCATCATTTACCGCATCCTGGTGAATAAACATTAAACCTTGATATAATTTTGAATTTTCACTTAGTGATTGAGTGGTATTTACTTCAATCATCGCTGAGTTCATCACATTATCAAGATAAGAGTTCCACAAATTGATTTTTAAGTTCTCATTTGGCTTAATATACACATTTGCAATAGCCATCCCTTCACTTTTAATATGGTCATGATAATCTGATTTGGTACCATCTACATTAACACCCATTGGGTTTATTCCCATTGAATTTGCTAAGGTAAACCATTGTACAGTGGAGCGAGGTGAAACTTCCCATATCCAACCACCATTAAAGCCAATTTTTTTTGACTCGTTAATCTGTAACCATACACCTTCTTCAATTGTTGGACGCATACGCCCATCTTGTGGATTTAAAAAAGGCGTATTGATATTCATTTTTCCAACAGTTATTGCGCTCTTAGATAAATTATACTTAATGTACAATTCTTCTAATCTATCCAAATCATTTTTATTCGTATGATTTTCCACATCAAACAAACCAAGTTCATAGCGATTCGGAAGTTTAGTCAATGAATCTATGTTATGAATATCACTCGACCATAAATTATAGATAAAAAAACCACTCACACCAACCTGAAAACCATAAACAGGTTGAGTTAAAACTCCAATTCCTGCTCCGGATGCGAGCGCATAATCATCCTTTAAATCCCCTTCATTAAGGGTATGCATTAAGAATGTGCGCGAATGCGCTTCCCAGTTTGCCTTTAAAAAACTATCTTTTAACGAAGTTGAATCCTTTGATTTTAAAGAAATATGATGGCTATCAACAGCATGGTGATGACCGTTATCCTGAGCAATTGAATAAAACGAAATTATTAAAAATAAATATGAAAGAACTTTTTTCACTTATAATCTTAATTTAATTTCCTGCTTTAATATAACTCCAGCCTTGCTCTTGCTTGCTAACAATTTCAACGATTCCTGCTGGTACAAAACCTGAACTTGGAACGATTTTATCTTTCTCTACTTTTCTTTCCTTCATTGAAAATTCACAAGCCTTAAACGCTACACCTCTATCTGCCATCGCCTTAATTTTTTCAGCAACGATGGTTTTTCCGTTTACTAACATGTCCAAACCCGGGCCATGACAAACGACTTCGATTTGCGTAGTTGGGGAAACAGTTAGAATATTGTTAAACTGCTTCATTAATTGCTTATGCGCAGTAGTATCACCGGTAGTTAATTGAAAGATAATTTTATGTTCGGGCTTTGAACTTGCAACCGGAGACTGTTGTGCTGAAACAAATCCCCAAGCTATTACCATTGCAATCGCATAGGCAGTTTTTTTAATTGAATTCTTCATGCTACAAATGTTAGGCTTTTGATTTTTTATTCTTCTTCATCGCATCCTGTTTTTCCTTAATAGGCTTAAACGGACCAAACTTATGCTGCTTCTCACTGAAACCATCAGCAAAAGGACCAAAAGGATGATCAAATGGTTTTTCTTCAATCTTCGGCCAGTCTTTACTGATATCTTTTTTAGGACGCGGTTGCGTATTCACAAATGCTGCCACATCCCATGCTTCTTCATCTGTTAATTGAACCATATTATGGGAAGCTCCCAATGGCATATTGTATTTTACAAACTTGGCGAAGTTCGACATACGGTATAAACCTGCTCCATCGTTATAGCTTTTATCTCCCCATAAAGGCGGATATGTAAAAGCTGTTTTATCACTATTCATCATCCCTTCACCATTCGTCTGATGACAACTTTGACATTTCGCTACATAAACACTTTTTCCACCTTCAGGATCGGCTGCTCTATCTAAAAAAGCCAAGTCTTTAAACCCGGAGCCTTCCGGCTTCTTTCCTTTTGCCACATCTTTACCTAACCAGTTAATGTATTCAACAATGGCTTGCATTTCTTTCGATGTTGTATCCAATGCCTTTCCATTTAAACTTCTTTCAAAACAATCATTCACTCGTTTGTAAATATTTTCGATGGCACCTGAGCGCGCACGATACTTAGGATAAGTTGAAGTAACGGCACTGTAATTGTTTCCAAACACTTTAGTTCCAGCATCCAGATGACAATTTTGACAATTCATTCCATTAGTAGAATTGTATATTTTACCATTCTCGCCAAAATAAACAGAAGTATGCGCAATTAAATCTTTACCATATAAAATAGATTCCTTTTTTGAATTACCGTCAAGTGAGGATTCATCAGGGGCTTTCCAATAATTTACGGTATCTTTTAATCGTTGTTCTGTAGATTGCCTTCCTGCCTCCGTAAAATTCCCAAATGCATCAGGTAACGGTGCTTCAACCACTGGTTCCGGTTTAGGAGCCGGTATGAATTTTGCCAATGCGATAACCAGAGCAATAATAAAAATCACCAGAACAATTATTATTTGCGTCAGGCGAATTACAATCGCTGCAAGATCTCTATCGGGTTTATTTGAATTGCTCATAGGTTAATTTTTTAATGTGGTAATTTATCTTTTATTGCTCCGTATAAGAAAGTACCAAGTATAGCAAAAAGAAACACAACTATCATCCCTAAATATCCATAACCAATATTTACAACCATTGGTCCCGGACAAGCACCACTTAGTGCCCAACCTAATCCGAAGATAGTACCACC
>CAYQDP010000214.1:0-5221 GCA_964416235.1 uncultured Flavobacteriaceae bacterium
GGATGATATTATCGATATCGTTAAAACAACAAAAATTGCAGGTGTCATTGCTACTAACACAACCATCAGCCGCGAGGGACTAACCGTTAGTAAGGAGGAAGTTGAGAAGATTGGTGCGGGTGGATTAAGCGGGAAGCCTTTAACCAAACGGAGTACAGAAGTAATTCGTTACCTGAAACAACAATCAAATAATGCGTTTCCGGTTATTGGAGTAGGAGGGATTCACAGCGCTGCCGATGCCATCGAAAAAATTCAGGCAGGTGCCGATTTAATACAACTTTATACCGGATTTATTTATGAAGGTCCTGGTTTAATCAAAGAATTGAATAAAGCATTGATTGAAAAAAATATTTTAAAATGAAATGAGCTGTAAATTTCTTGTGAGTTTAAGAATTTATGGCGAATAACATGTGACAATAATAAAAAACACTACACATGAAAATTACTGAATGCCCACGCGATGCCATGCAAGGAATCAAAAGCATGATTCCAACAGAATTGAAGGCAGAATATATAAATCAGCTTTTGAAAGTTGGTTTTGATACAATTGATTTTGGAAGTTTTGTATCACCAAAAGCAATTCCTCAAATGCAGGATACGTCTGAAGTTTTGAAACGTTTGGATTTAAGTTCAACCAAATCAAAATTGCTGGCGATTATTGCCAACGAACGCGGCGCTCAAGATGCTGTAAAATACGATGAGATAACTTATTTAGGATTTCCTTTTTCGATTTCCGAGACATTTCAGCAACGTAATACCAATTCTTCCATTGCTGAATCTTTAGTGAGAGTTGAAGAAATTCAAAACCTATGTTTGAAACATAATAAGCAATTGGTGGTGTATATTTCCATGGCTTTTGGAAATCCTTATGGTGACGACTGGAATTCCGATATCGTTATTAAATGGACAAAAAAAATGGCGGATATGGGTGTGAAAATTATTGCTTTATCAGATACAATTGGTTGTTCTACACCTGATACCATTAATTATTTGTTTTCAAATATCATTCCTGAATTTAAAGGAGTACAAATAGGTGCGCATTTACATTCAACACGCGACACGGCCATCGAAAAAATTGAAGCAGCTTACAACAGCGGTTGTCAGAGTTTTGATGTAGCCATTCACGGCTTCGGCGGTTGTCCGATGGCAAAGGATGATTTAACAGGAAACATGGCTACTGAAGATTTGGAAGCTTTCATCAATAAAAAAGGTATTCAGTTAAACCTGAATACCTCTGAACTTTTAAAATCTTACGAATTAAGCTGGAAGATTTTTAATAACTATCACTAGTTATTGCTTAATGAATTTGAATACCTGAGCAGATTCACTGTGTAAAACACGAATAGTGTAAACGCCTTGCGGTAGTTCCTGAACATTTAAGTAGTTTGAGTTTTCGTTTCCGTTAATTTTATCCTGAATTAAAAGTTTGCCGTTTAAATCAAAAACATCAATCGCGTATTCAGCACCGTTTTTTAGATTTAAAAATAATTTATCGTTAACCGGATTCGGATAAAAATCTACTAAACCATTCTCTACATTTTCTTCTACACCCGCTAAAAACTTATAGCTGTCGCGGTAACGAACTTGTGTTACAGTAAAATTATTTCCAACTAAGGTGCCATTAACTTCCAAATATGGAATCTTTGAAGAGGTTGTTAACCATTGGTAGCTTCTCTGGTAATTATTAAATCCAATCGGAAATGGAAGTAAAGAAGTTTTCATGGTGTCTTTTGAATATTGTGTTGTTACAATTCGTAAACAATTGGCGGTACCGTATGGTGTTGTAATACTTCCCCAACCATCTACTTGTGTTACACGATAACCGGTTTTTGAATAAACAATCGGCATTAAGGTAGTGCTAGGTGTAGAGAATTTAAAAGTGGTACTGTCGTATTTTGGGTAGGTCATAGGAAACATGTACAATTCATCTTTATCGGTAAAATAAGAAGGCACAGGTACACCGCTTATTTTCATTCCCATTCCATCTACTATATAAGCATTAGGTGAAGTTGATTTTTTATAGAAGTTATATACATCAGTTAAGGTTACTACACCTAAATTAATGGTGTCATTCACCTTCTCTCCATACTCATTCAAACCTAAAAAGAAAAAAGCATAAGGTGTGCTGAACGAACTTTTGTAATCTCTGCGACCTTGACTAACAGGAACCAAACTCATGAAATTCCAGTTAAAGTTTGTGCCTGTTTGCGTGTAATTTCCAACCGTGCTTAATGCGGCATTGCTATATCGCAAGGTATCGTTGGCACCCGGCATGTTGGTGTTGCTTAGTGTAATTGGCGACTGAGCTAATGCGCAGACACACGCAAAGGAAAATAAGGCAGAGTAGAGCTTTTTCATTTTATAAAAATTTGAATGTAAATATATTAATTAACTGATAATAAGTACGGACATTTCCCTAAATGGTTGGGTTTGTTGATAAAACATTTAATTAATTTGCTTGGGAGAGAGGATTAAACACAAATATTAAAGTATTTTAGTGATGCTATTATTATGAAGCACGTTTTAAACTTATTTTTTATTCTGCTTTTTGGAGTGCTTTCCTCACAAAATGAATTTGATAAATACGGTCCGCTTGGAAGTCGAGTTTATACAGATTTGAAGGAAGCCCTTAAAATTAATGCGGGGGTATATAAAATGGATTTGAGTTATAAAACGCTTGATCCTAAATCGTACGAAAAACTCAGTACACTTAAAGATTTGCAAGTACTAAAGCTGAGTGGAAACATGGTGACTGATTTCCCTAAGAATATTGGTGATTTATATAATCTGGTTTATTTTGCGAGTTATAATAATCCTTTTACCGGACTTCCTTCAGATTTTAAAAAGTTGGTTAATCTTTACCATTTAGAATTAAGTCACACTAAAATGGATAGTATTCCGGCTTGTATCGCTTTTAATTCTAAGCTTAAAACCATAAAGTTTTCGGATACCGAAGACACCTTAAAACTTCCTGAGACTTTAAAATATTTAAAATACCTCGAAGATTTTCAAGTGGAGAATTGCATTATGGATAGTTTTCCACGTCAGATTTTCAAAGTTCAATCACTTAAGTTTTTATATCTGGCTAAAACAAATACGCATTTTGTATCCGGGCATTTTGAACGTTTACCGAATCTTGAAATTTTAATTTTGGAGAATAATCCGATTACATCTATTCCAGTAACTATTTACAAGGCAAAAAAACTCCGGGTAATTTCCTTAAGAAACAATCAACTTACCAAACTCCCTTCATCAATTAGTCAGATGGAAAATCTGGCCCTTCTCGATTTAAGAGGCAATCCAATGAGCAAGGAGTACATTGAGGAATTACGAGCCATGCTCCCCGGCTGTGAAGTGAAGTTTTGATTTCGTTTCCTTTTTTATATCTTAGTTAAATAAAACCTATTGCATGAAACCAATTTACTATTTGGCTTTGTTTTTATTCCCAATTGGGGTAATGGCACAAAGTAAGAGTACCAATTTTATCATCCCTAAAAAAGCTACCATAAATTTTTCGGAAGTAAAGGAAGATTATTTCACCGCTTTACAATGTGTTGAAAAACCTGTACCCGGTGGTATTCCCGATAAATCGAAAATGAATTTAAATACTCAGGAAAATACAAAAATAGCAGCACCGAGCGGAACGTTAACACCAATTTTTTTAGGAAAAAACTTTCTCGCGAATCCCTTTGGTAATTCAACGCCCAATGATAATGATATGGCAATCTCCAATAACTGCAAAATAGTTTCTGTTTCCAATACACTGATTTATTTTCATGATTGCGTGGTGGACTCTTCCAAAGGCATTGTTTCACTTTCTGCTTTTTCTACACCCTTAGGGACATTCTCTCAGGCCTTCGACCCTAAAGTGGCCTATGACCCCGTTGCGGATCGTTTTGCCTTAGTATTCTTAAACGGTTTTACGCCTGCAACAAGTACAATAGTTGTTGCTTTTTCTCAAACTAACGACCCAAAGGGCAACTGGAATTTCTACATGATTCCCGGAAATCCATTCAACAATAATTTATGGTCGGATTACCCAATGATTTCCTTTTCGCAAAAGGAATTATTCTTAACCATTAATCTTTTAAATCCGGGTGGCACCTGGCAAACCAGTTTTAATGAAACAGTAATTTGGCAAATTAATAAAGCTAATGGTTATGCAGGACAACCACTCACTACTCAATTGCATAATAACATTCAGTATGCAGGAAATAACATCCGAAATATTTGTCCGGTTAAAGGCGGCAGTACTTTATACGGTCCGCAACAGTATTTTTTGAGTAATAAAAATTTTGGAGTGAATACCGATTCTGTTTTTGTGATTGATATTTCAGATACGGCAAATGCACCAGGACAAACATTAACCGTAAAATTATCGAATGCCAATGTACCTTATTCAATGGCGCCGGATGCACGTCAAACTCCGCCACATTTATTTGCAACCAATGATTCGAGAGTGTTGGGAGCCTTTATGGAGAATAATAAAATTCAATACGTTCATAATACAAAAGATCCTGCCACCAACTTTTGCGCAGTTTATCATGGGGTTATTGATGGTTATGCAACTGCAACACCAACGGTAACGGGTAATATAATTGGAGATCCAGTTTTGGATTTGGGTTACCCGAATATTTCTTACGTTGGTTCCTCATCAACCGACCACACATCAATTATTAACTTCAATCATTGTGCGCCAACCGTTAGTGCAGGATGTTCTGCAATGAAGTCGGATGCTGCCGGCAACTATTCAACACGATTAAATATTAAAAACGGAACCAGTTATGTGGATGTGTTAACTTCTACTCAAGAGCGTTGGGGTGATTATACGGGCTCCCAAAGAAAGTATAACGAAAACGGAAAGGTTTGGATAAGCGGTTATTTCGGACAATTAGTAGGAGCAGTTGGCCGACGCCACGCAACATGGATTGCTGAAATTGGTTTGAATGCTATAACCGGAATAAATGAAGTAAATGGAACTGAGAATGCTTCTGTATTTCCAAATCCATTTGAGAATATAATTAGTGTTGAGTTTGAAAATAAAAATGCGGAGACTATTCATTTCAAATTGTTTGATGTGCAGGGTAAAGAAGTGAAAATATTATTAAGTGAGTTCATTAAACCCGGTAAGCAACGCTTTTCCTTTACAATGAATCCACTTCCTGCGGGAATTTATTTCCTGAAAATATTTTCTGATAAAGAAGTATACGGAACACAAAAA
>CAYQDP010000215.1:0-5214 GCA_964416235.1 uncultured Flavobacteriaceae bacterium
CGCTCAAGAATCAGTTATTCCTAACATGGATCCAAATGCTCCGGATATGAAATTTGAAACCGAATTACTTGATTACGGAGTGGTTGAATACGATGCCAACGGATTACGTGAATTTAAATTCAAGAACGTTGGTAAATCACCTTTAACCATAACAAGTGTTCAAGGTGAGTGCGGATGTACTTCAACAACCATCGACGGCAAACCGGGATGGCCGCAAGAGCCAATTTTACCGGGCAAAAGCGGTGTAATTAAAGTGAAGTATGACACAAAGCGTGCCGGTCGTTTCGAGAAAAACGTAACGGTAACTTCTAACGGCAAGTTTGCTACAGTAAAAGTTAAAATTAAAGGTGAAGTAAAACCTGCACCAACTCCTGATGCAAAATAATATTTTTAATACAATTGAAAATCCCCCTAATTCAAGGGGGATTTTTTATTTAAGGACATTTTTCTTGTTGGTCCTGTTTTATTTTGGTACAGAATCATTAATTGCGCAAGCCAAAATAAAATTTGAGGATGCCAAGAAGAATTTCGGATTCGTAACAAAAGGTGAAGTTGTTAGTATGGATTATACTTTCATAAATGAAGGAAACGCTCCTTTAATTATTTCGGAAACAAAAGTAGAATGTTCGTGTACCAGTGTTGATTTTCCTAAACAACCAATTGCTCCAAAACAAAGCGGAAAAATCACAGTTAAGTTTGACACCAAAACGGTTTACGACCGACAAGACCGCATTGTTGAAGTGATATCAAACGCTTCTAATTCGCCGGCAAAAATCAGATTTAAAGGTGTTGTTCTTAAAAAGTAATCAAAGTTTAAGTTGACGGAAAAACTCCGAACAAATTATTGATGTTGCCATTGCTGCGTTTAACGATTCCGTTTGATTGGCAGATGAGGCAGGAATGGTAATAGGATGAGTTATTTTTTTTAGATTACTCTCGCCAATGCCGTTAGCTTCGTTTCCTATAATGATTAAACCGTTTTGAAGCTTTTGCCGGTAAATGTTTTCTCCGTTCAAAACGGCTCCGTACAAAGGCACACTCGGATTCCTTGTGATTTTCTCCAAATCCATATAGTGAACTCTTACTCGTAAAAAAGCGCCCATTGCCGCTTGAATAGTTTTGGGATTATACAATTCAGTGCTTTTTTCCGATACAAAAATTTCATGGATACCAAACCAATCCGCAATCCGCAAAATAGTTCCGAGATTCCCCGGGTCACGAATATCGTCCAGATACAAACTAAACTGTTTGTCAATGTTAATTTGCGGTTTATTTACAGGAAACTTTCTACATACAACTAAAACCTGATTAGGCGTTTGCAATGTACTGATACGTTCAAGCTCTTCTTCACTTACCTTAACAACATCCTTAATATTACTCAGTAATTTTGTATTGGATTTTACGAATTGCTCTGTAGCAAATAAGCGTTCTATAAGCTCAGATTGCGACTGCATGATTTCTGTCACAATCTTTACGCCTTCTGCAATAAACAAACCTTCTTCGTCTCTGAATTTCTTCAGATGCAAAGCCTTAACTTGTTTAATTTGATTTTTACTTATCATAATTTAGTTAAATTCGTAGGATATAAAAATAACCAATATTGGGCACTTTGTTAAATATGAGTTTTAAAAACAATTGGTTTTTTAAACTATTATTGGTTGTTTCACTTTTAGGTCTGGTTTCGTGCAACACTACTAAACATTTAAAAGAAAATGAGTATTTAGTTGCCGGAAACTCCATTAAAGGGGATTTGAAATACAAAGTTGAAAAGCACGATCTCGAACCTTTTATCCGTCAAAAGCCTAACAGAAAAATATTATCTGTGTTACCATTTAATCTTTGGTTGTACAATCAGATTGATAAAGAGAAAATGGTGCGGAAGAAAGAGAAACGTGACGCTAAATTTGACAGGATAAATGAAAAACGCATCGCAAAGAACAAGGCGAAAAATGAAAAGCGAACCGCTAAAGGCAAACGAACCAAAGAACCACGATTAAAAAGTAAAGACAAGCCTACATTTAGAGAAAGTTTATTGGAAATTTCTGAAGAGCCGGTAATCTACGATTCCGTTATTAGCAAGCAATCTGCTGCACAAATTAAACGTTACTTGTTTTCGAAAGGATTTTTTTATGCGCAAGTGAGTGATAGCGTTACGTTTCGCAAACGAAAGAAAAAAGCGCATGTTGAATATCACATAACACCCAATCAGCGCTATTACATTAACAACATCACTTATACTTTTCCGGAAGAAGAATTAAGTTATTATGTGTATCAGGATACAGTTAACTCTAAATTAAAACGCGGCGATAATTATGATTCGGATGTTATGCAAATCGAGCGCGAGCGCATTACTTCTCACCTAATGGATAATGGTTATTACTTCTTCGAACAGGATTATGTGTTTTTTGAAGTTGACACAACTATTGGTAATCATAAGCTTAATGTGAATATTGGATTTAAAAAATTTCCGGCCTTCGTTGATCAAAATAAAGATTCGGTTTCTTACGTTAAACATCCTCGCTATTACGTCAACAACATTTACATTGTTACAGAAAATTTAAAATCATCTTACAAAGACGAATATTTCAACGATACAATTACCTATGAGGATTATAAATTTCTTTTGAAAGGCCCTTTAAAATTCAGGAAGAGTGTAATTGGACACAGCATTGAATTTTTTAAAGGACAAGTATTTCAAAAAACGCTCGCAGAAAAAACCTATAAGCGTTTGCTAAACTTAGGAGTATTCCGAACGGTTTTAATTCAGTATGTAAAGAGTCCGTATTACAACGACCAATTAGATTGTTATATTATTTGTCAGCCAATCATCAAACAATCCATCACCATTGAAACCGAAGGAACCAACACCTCAGGTAACTTAGGAATTGACGGAAGTTTACTCTTTCAAAACAAAAATTTATTAAAAGGTGCGGAGCTTTTTGAATTAAGTTTAAACGGCGCTATCATTGCACAAAGACAATTCAATACAGGACAAAGCGATATTAAGGATGTGTCCAATACATTTAACACAATTCAATTTGGTCCCGCCATGAAATTTTCGGTACCGCGTGCTGCCTTTCCATTTTCGTTGTTTCCATTTAAAAAAGACGCATTTCCGAGAACATACATCAATACTTCATTGAATTATCAACGTCGTCCTGAGTTTAACCGTATAATCACCAATATCAATTACGGTTTCAGTTTCAAAACCCGCAAAACAAAATGGAAACATGATTTAGTTCCTTTTGAAGCTTACATGGTAAAAGCAAATTTATTGCAATCGTTTAAAGACGAATTAATAAAGTTGAATGATTTGTTTTTGTTGAATTCCTTTCAGGATCACATCACAACTTTATCTCGTTATACAGTTGCTTATAACAACCAAATACAAACCGGCATCAACAACACTTCGCGCAAACCTGTGAGTTATGTAAAAATCAATCTCGCTTCATCCGGAAATGTTTTGAGAGGCGTTTATGAGCTAACCGATGTTAAACAAGATACACTCGGAAGG
The DNA here is from genome assembly GCA_964416235.1 of uncultured Flavobacteriaceae bacterium. Classification (GTDB taxonomy): domain Bacteria; phylum Bacteroidota; class Bacteroidia; order B-17B0; family Aurantibacillaceae; genus JAHEYG01. The sequence continues at coordinate 3,515 of CAYQDP010000215.1, forward strand.
TATTTAATAACAGGAATTCCATTTGCGCAATTTGTAAAAATGGATATTGATTATCGCTTATACATTCCTATTCGCAAAAAGAACAGAGCTGTGTATCGTACATTGATTGGTGTTGGAAAACCATTGCGTAATTTAAATGTATTGCCTTACGAACAAAGTTATTTCAGCGGAGGTCCAAACAGTGTTAGAGCTTGGCGTGCACGTACATTGGGTCCGGGGGGATATGACCCAAGTAATACCAACACTAAATATGACAAAATTGGTGACTTAATTATTGAAGGTAACATTGAATATCGTTTCCATATGTTCCGTTCGTTTTATGGTGCCTGGTTTGTGGATGCCGGAAATATTTGGCTATTACATAAAGATCCATCAAAACCCCAAGGCGAATTCGAGATTACACGATTTTATAAGGAGATTGCTGTAGGTATGGGATGGGGCTTACGATGGGATTTGAATTTTTTCGTGTTGCGTTTAGATGCTGCCGCACCTATTGTTGATCCAAAATACAAGGAGGGTGACAGATGGACATTTGACAAAAAGCCTTTACGTCAAATTACTTTAAACTTTGGTATTGGTTATCCATTTTAAGATATTTGTTTTGTTAGCATGAAAGTTACAGGCTTTACCATAATAAGAAACGCGATTAAGTATGACTACCCGGTTGTAGAAGCCATTACTTCGGTATTACCTGTTTGTGATGAGTTTTTAGTGAGTGTAGGTAATTCAGACGATGGTACTTTAGATTTAATTAAGAGTATCAACTCGCCTAAAATAAAAATTATGGAAAGTGTGTGGGATGATAGTTTACGTGAAGGCGGGAAATTATTATCTATTGAAACCAACAAAGCATTTGATGCAATTGATAAAAACAGTACTTGGTGTTTTTATATTCAAAGCGATGAAGTAATTCATGAAAAATATCACGCAGGAATTCGGAAAGGCATGGAAAAATACGCGCATGAGGAGAAGGTGGAAGGATTATTATTTGATTATGTACATTTTTATGGCAGTTACAATTATGTTGGCAATTCACGCAAATGGTACAGAAATGAAATTCGGATTATAAGAAACAATAAAAATATTCGCTCTTATAAAGATGCACAGGGTTTTAGAAAAACTGACGACAGTAAACTAAATGTAAAAAAAATTGAAGCTTCGGTTTATCATTATGGCTGGGTAAAACCTCCAAAAGCGCAGCAGGCTAAACAGGAAAATTTTCACAAAATGTGGCACGATGATGTCTGGATGAAAAAAAACATTGAAGCAACAGAAGAGTTTGATTACAGTAAAATTGATAGTTTGGGGGAATTCAAAGGCACACATCCTTCCGTAATGCAAACACGCATCAAAAATCAAAACTGGAATTTTAAATTCGACCCCAGTAAAATAAAATTATCAGTAAAAGATAAATTTTTACACATCATCGAAAAAAACACGGGCTGGCGTCCGGGAGAATACAAAAACTACAAATTATTATAATAAAAAAGGCCGTTATTAGCGGCCCTTACTTTATTTTTTCTCCAACAGTTTTTCCTGCTCTATCTCTTTTGCCCTATCTTCATCTTCTTGCTTCTCGCGTTTCATTCTTTGCTTCAATTGATACTGTTCTTCCAACGCGGCATTTCTTATACGTTTCGCGCGAATTCCGCTAAAGTAATCCTTTGTAGTAACCACAACCACTCCGCTTGTAAAATCTC
>CAYQDP010000216.1:0-5148 GCA_964416235.1 uncultured Flavobacteriaceae bacterium
TTTGATCATCGTTATGAATTCCCACTAATTTTAATTGAGAACCGTAAATAGACAACCATTCTTTAGATGCAAAGACACCAACAGCCGCTGAGGCTTTCTCGTAAAACAAATCCTTATTTTCAACCGGCTTTAAAATCACTTTATTTTTTCAAAACAGAATTATAGGCGTCAATCATTTTATTTAAACTCACATTAAAGTCGTAGGTATTTAAAACATGTTCGCGTCCTTTCTTTCCCATTTCCTCTCTTAATTGCGGATTGTTTATCAATTTCTCAATAGCATCAGCAATCTCCAATGCGTTCTTTTTCTTAACAATGACACCGAACTTACCTTTATCTATAACTTCCATCAGCCCTCCTACATCCGATACAATAACCGGCGTTTCACTCGACATTGCCTCAACAACTGCAACCCCAAAGCTTTCGCTATCATCAATGGAGACATTTAAAAAAATGTCCAATAAATTATGGTAATGCGGGACATCCGAAAATTTTATGCGTCCGGTTAATTCAACTATGTCTGTTAATCCTTCAACTGCTATTTGTTTTTTATAATAATCGGATTGACTACCTGCACCAATCAAAAGAAATTTTAATTTTTGATTTTTGATGCGATCCTTTAAAATTTTCGCCGCATCTATGATATATCTGATTCCGTATTTCTCTTCAATGGATTTAATAGTACCGATGTAAATCGTATTTGGCTCTTTTGAAACATTTACCTTTTTAAAAACATTAGTATCTACACCAAAAGGAGTTACGGTAATATTTTTCTCGGTGTATTTAAGTGTTTCTTGTTTCATGACCTCACTTGTCGAAAGAATCTTGTCAGCTTTACGTAAATTGTATTTTAAAAGCGACTTATGTAAATAAGAGGCGTTGGGAAATCCATAAACATCCATCCCCCAAACCGAAATAATATAAGGATGGAATCCGGAAAGCGCACCAATTAATCCATAACTGGTGGCGTAATGTGCGTGTAAAATATCCGGTTTAAATGTTGCTATGGCAGCTTTTAATGCGCCAACATTTTTAATGTATTTTATCTTTGTCTTTAATTTTTTGGCGTTAACCGTTTCTTCCGCCTCGTGCAGTAATGTAATCAACGGATGATTATTGATCCAATCGTAAGTTGCTTTATTAAAGCTGAAAATTCCAACATGTATTCCTTTTGAAGCCAATCCCAACGCCCATTTTTCGGTATGCTCAGAGCGTGAATCAGACAACAAAAGGATTTTCAATGGCATAACGAATTTGAATTTACGGTAAAAATAGTCCCGATTTTGATGATAAACAAGCTTTAAATTATTGTGTTTAAACCAAAAAAAACGCCGCAGATTTACCGCGGCGTTTTTTAATTAGAATTTTATAATTATTCTACAATTAATTTTCTGGTGATTTTTTGTCCGTTCATTTCAACGTTAACAATATACATACCTGATTTTAATTGTTGGAATTCATTTATTGTTACAGTATGGTATCCTGCGTTTAAGTTGAATACTTTTTCTGTTTCAACAGTTTTACCAATCACATCAGTTACTGAAACTTTCATCTGAGCATTATCACTAAGTGTGAAAACTAAGTTTGCAGAACCTGTAGTTGGATTTGGATATAAACCTAAACCAATAGACTGACTAAGTTCGTTTACACCTAACGGAGTGCTGAAGTTGATATCATCCAAATACAAATTGTTTCCAAAACCTGAAGTATATTCCTGGAAGTAAAAGCGGATTTTTACATTCGGTTGTGTCTTAAATGTATTAAATGCAGGATGAGAAGTTAAGGTGTAAAGCTTAAATTGAGCAGGAGTTGGAGTGAAAGGAGTTGTTGTTACCCCGCCTGAACCTGAAGCCATTGTTGATGCTGCAGGAACATAGATATCAGTCCAGCTTCCACCGCAGTTTGAGCTTGCTTGTACTTTAAACACATCTGCATATGTTGCGTTATATTGCGCGTAAGCATATTTGAATGTAAATGTAGCACCCGGATTGGCTGCAAAATCATAAGATGGCGTTTCCAAAATATCAATTGCACCACCTGGGTTAATTGTATTGTTCATATAGTACGAGTTGCTACCTGAAGCTGCTGCACCTGTGTTTTGTTGCCATGTAGTACCGCCTGTTTGATTAATGATAGCCCAGTTAGTTGGTAAACCTGCTGTTTCAAAACTTTCCTGATAGCTTCCTGCATAGTTTGCCACACCAGATAATACAATTACTGTTTTTGTTTTTACTGAAGAACCTTGAGCATTGTTAACAGTTAAAGTAACAGTTTGAGTTCCTACTGAAGTAAAAGTAATACCGGTTGAGGCTCCGGTTGGATTTGCGATTGAAGCACCACCTGTTGCAGTCCAGGCACGACCTGTTACTGCTCCGTTATAAGAGTCATCAATAAAAGTTAAAGAGCTACCTGCGCAAACGGTATAAACGTTTACTGCGGTACCATAAACTGAATGGAAATCTGCAATTGGCGCGCAAGTTCCGGTTCCGTTAACATCAGTTGCAGTTAAGTTGGCAGTAGACCATAGATTGTTTCGTCCACTTGTACTTGAAGCGAGTGCAGTGCGCATTACGTTAGTTTGACCTGTTGTAAACATTTTTGGACAAGAAGAATAGTCCATAATATTTTCTACGTTAGCTTGTCCGCTACCAACACAAGTATTACCTGTTGCACTAGAAGGACAAGTTGAAAAATATCCTTTAGTCATTGGGGTATCAGCAATTCCATCATCACCACATGAAACACCAGGGTTATTTGTATTACCGAAAGTATGTGAAAGGTTTAACCAGTGACCAATTTCGTGACTCAAAGTACGAGAATCGATATAGTTATTGCTTACCCATCCCGAACGGATTACAAAAGCATCTTGTGCTGCACCTGCAGACCAAGTACCAGGTTTGTATGTATAACCAACAATAATACCACCGGCTGAAGAGCATGTAGCAGTATTTGGACAAATAGATTTAACTACATAAATATTTAAATATTTAGTAGGGTTCCATTTACCCACAGCTGTACCTGAATAAGCGTAATTTGGTGAAGCTTGATTCCAGTTAGTACTTGTATTATAATAGTGATTGATACCGGATGTACAGTTTCCACTTGGATCTTTATGAGCCAACATGAATTTTATATCGCTATTGATATATAATGAAGAAAACAATGAGCTAATTGTTGCAACATCTGATCCTGTAGCAGAATAATCATTATTGATGTTCGCTAAGGCAGAGATACAATTGGCGTCAGAAATGTTCTCAGAACCATTCTCATGTAAAATATGGAATACAACCGGGATAGTGTATTGAAAAGCGGCGCCGACTTTTTTATTCTTCAAGCTTTCCTCATACTCCAAAGTAGCTAAACGAAGTTTTTCTTGTTCAGCTTCGTACTTTGCACGAAGTGTTGGGTCGGCCTTAAATGCAGCTTCCATAGCATCGTAAGTAGCGCAAGGCATTACTGTTTGCTGTTCTTGAGCTAAGAGGCTTGAGCCGCTCAAAGTAAAAGCAAGTAATAAAGTTTGTATTGATTTTTTCATGTGTTTATGTGTGTGTTTAATTTTATTAAAGTTAATGAATCAATGAGCTAAAAGCAAATTTTTAACCTATTTTTTATCCTTCAGATTTATTTGATTGATGGCCATCATATCTTTCATGGTTTTTTGCATTCCGTCAACACTTCCATCCAAGAAAATAACATTTCCTTCACCATGTTCGGCAAAATTTTTGATTGCTTCTGTCCACATACTGAATAAGATTAAATTTGCATCTAAATTAGCATCAACCATTTGCTGTGCCGCAACAGCCATACCTTTAGCAACTTCCTCGCGGAATAAGGCCACACCCTGACCACGCAATTGCGAGGCCTCTTTTTCGGCTTGAGCAGCAATTTTAATCGCATTTCCTTCAGCTTCGGCAGCTTTTGTTTTAGTAATTAAAAGGGCCTGGCCCTCATTTTCAGCGGCTGCCTTTAGGTTGTTACTTGCTACCACTTTCGCCATTGAACGCATTACCTCTTCATCAAACGTAATGTCATTTAATTGTAAATCTATTAGGTGATACCCCCATTCTTCTAAGGTTTTATCCAATTGATCTTTTACTGCTTCTACAATATCACGACGGAGAATTAATACTTCTGATTGCTTTTTTGTTGCCACGAATGCGCGTACCGAACCTTCCACCGAACGTACCAATGCTTGCATAAAATTGCGTTCATCAATAAACTTAAACGCTACGTTTTTGATGGTTTCCTCTTCCTGATTTAATACAGAATAAAGCAACATTGCGGTAAAATTTACATTGGCCTGATCAACCGTTACCGCTTGAAATCCTAACTCAGCACTTCGATTCTGAATTGAAATCTTTTTAGTTACCTTTTCGATAATTGGAATTTTAAGATTTAATCCCGGTCTTAAAATCCTGCTGTATTTTCCAAAAACAGTAATAACAGCCACAGTCCCTTGTTGAACTGTTTTAAACGATAAAAGCAATATCAGTAATCCGAATACTGCTAAAATAATTGTTCCTACTCCCATGTTTTTAATTTTTTTTTAAATATATCAAAAAAACAACAGAGCCTGATTTTTATTACTTTTAAGGTAGCAGAAATGGACAAGCGGTTACTAATATATTTATTGCTGTTTTTGGCATTCATCTTAAATGCGCAAGAAAAAAAAGGTGATTTTTCGGTTGAAGATGCCGGTGCCTCTGCTGCAGATACCATTCAAAAAAAACCGGAAGAAGATTTTTACAAAGCAGCCATGAAATTACAAGATTCGGCAAAATGGAAAGAGTCGACCGTACCCCTTAAAAAAGCCCTCAAAATAAATCCGGAATACTTAAATGCGAGTAACAAAATGGGGTTCGCAAAATATAAAATGGAAGATTTGATGGGAGCCGAATTTGACTACTTATGGTCACTTAAAATAGACCCAAATAGTTTTGAAGCCTTAAAATATCTGGGTATAATTTACTTTAAAAACAAACGATACAGTGAATCTAAAATGTATATGGATAGCGCCGGAAATCAACGCGTGGACGATCCTGAGTTTTTCTATTACCGAGCCAAATTAATGTTTACCGGAAAAGAGTATAAAAAAGCATTAAGTCTGGCTGATTATGCAACTGAAGAAAACAAAAAGTATACTGAAGA
>CAYQDP010000217.1:0-5142 GCA_964416235.1 uncultured Flavobacteriaceae bacterium
AAAATAATAGGGGTTGTTAAGATGTAAAATCAACTCTTCCTTATTCTGTTCGAGCCAATACGGCATAGCTTCTCTGTTAAAATTCACCATTATTACACGTGAATCGCCTCTATCTCCATTTTTATCCAGATTATTTAAACGATAATAATTAATTCCGCTTTGAGGGTAGTAATCCCATGTTTGATATTTTTGGTTTACACCAAACGTTTCACTATTAGATGGGATTTTCGCGATCTCACTCCAGTTAATTCCATCCAAACTTTTTTCAATCACATAATAAGCTACATTTAATTCACTGGCCACTTTCCAGTGTAAATTCACTTTGTTTTCATCAGGCACACCGAAAAAAGAAACCAATTCTATTGGTAAAACATTACTGCAAGAGGGACCGCATGTACCTGAAAGATTTATGGTGAAAGTTATTATTTCATCTGCCCGATTAGAAGCGCCGCCAACGGTAAACGTACCTCCCGTTAGCTCCATTCTTACATAACCATCTGCATTATTACATCCCGGAGAAATAGTAGCAACAGCTGTAGTATATGTTCCTAAAGCTCCATACGCTCCGCAAGTACCCACATTAACATCAATTTGAGAAAATTGTGATACAATTACTCCTCCTGATTGTGTAATTGTTAATCCATCGGGTGAGCCATCCATTCCGCTGTTACTACAACCAGTTGCTGTAGCTCCTACTCCTAAATAATTTCTTTTTTTAAACTCTGCTTCAATGGTTGCCGTACATCCTGCAGGCAAAGTATAAACCGTTCCTTTCACATGATTAACACCGCTAGAACTTGTAAATGTACCGCAAGCTGTTGGCGTAAATGCAGGAACATACAATGAAGCCAAATTGCAGTAATTATTTGTTCCGTTATTACCACAGCCTGCAGTGGAACCCGGATCAATTAACGCACCACTGATATAACAACCGGAAAATGAAACCTGAGTAATTGCATTACCCGATAACAGGATAAGTACGATTACAATGAAGGGTTTTAAAGTTAATATTGAATTACTTTTTTTCATTTACCGTTTTATGAGTATCTGAAAAAAGCGGTTAAGGATTCTTTTAACGAGCAGGAAAGTTGTTAAAACTCCTTTAGGGTGTTCACTTTTTTACCAATTCCGGACTCCAAAATTAGCAATTGAAGATAGTGTTTTAGATGATGCTTTCATTAACAAATTATTAAATTTAACACACTTTTCACCTCCAATTCTGGTACGAATTTTGTACATTTATGAATACAAACCCTATATCATGAAAAAATTGCTTTCAATCAGTGCCTTAGCCTTAGCAGGACTTTTGTCATTAGCTTTTGTAAAACCCGCTCCAACCTTTGAGGAATTAGCCCTTAATAAACCAATGCCGGAAGCTACTTACAAAATGAAAGACGTAAGCGGCAAAGAAGTTGCCTTAAATGATGCTAAAACAGATAAAGGTTTATTAGTGATTTTTTCATGCAATACTTGTCCGTACGTAAAACTTAGTGAAACCCGTATAAAAGAATACAGTGATTATTGTTTAGCCAACGGTATTGGTTGTATTATTGTAAACAGTAACGAAGCGCAACGTAGCGAAGAAGACAGCTTCGATGCTATGGTAAAATATCATCAGGCACAAAGTTTGAAATGCTATTATACTCTTGACGCATCTTCTAAATTAGCAAACGCATTTGGCGCAACCCGCACACCTCAATGCTTTTTATTCAACGGCAAAGGACTTGTATACAAAGGTGCAATTGATGATAATGTAAAGGATCCCGCAGCTGTTAAAGCTCCATATCTAAAAGACGCATTAGCGGCAGTTGCAAAAGGAGCTGTACCTTCAACTCAGGAAACCAAATCAATTGGCTGTACAATAAAGCGCGTTGAATAACGTTTTATTTTAAACCAAGTCTTTCTCCAATGAAATCTATTTTAATACCTGCTGTTTTACTGACAGCATTGAATTTTATTTCCTGCAAAAAAAACTACACTTGTTCATGCACGAACCCTGGTGGTACCGAAAAAGCATTTACCACACATAGTTCAAAAGAAAAGGCACAAGAGAAATGCAATCAATATTACGAAGATCATTGGGGTAATATTCCAATGAGCGAAACGTATTGTCAAATTGATGATTAATTTTAGAAATTATCGTACCAATTACGCTGACGAGGAATTTTGAAATCGCTGAGCATACTGGTTTTGATGTTGATAGTTAAACTGTAACTCTTTCGGAAACCAAAAGGCACCCAATCGATACGAGCCTCCCAACATTTTAAATCGCGATACAAATTCACGCTGGTATAACTTAATTTCTTATTCGTAAAGTCAAATCCGCTTGTTACACCTAACTTCCAGAATTTTGTCACACTGATATCTCCATTAAAATTTAATGATTGTACAAACTTTGGTTTAACGGTAGTAGATTTATCAATAGTTAGGTTATAATACACATTTAAATTCCAAGGCAATCTTTCCTGAGTTGTTGCTTTTTGTTCTGCGCCTCGTTCGGCCGCATTTGTCATATTAGGTGGTTTACGCGCATTACGCATTGCCTCTACCATATTTGAACTAAATGCGGCATTCACTGCAATATTTGCAACCGTTAATCGCGCAATTTCACCATTATAATCATTTGCATAAACACTGATTCGCTTCTTAGTTGTGTAATTATATGCGTAAGGATCAAAAGTCGCGCTTCCTACCAAATCAAAAAACTTCCATAATTTATTTCGGGCGCTCACAGAAATATTACTCCACTGAAAACTATCTGCAGCGAAATTATAACTTGCCCCTGCACTCAAGTTTTGTAAGACGGTTACTTTCTTGTAAGTAATTCCGGTGTCTGACTTCTGACGCACTTTAGCTTCAATGTTGTTACTCAAATTTAAACTCAACGAATTCTGCTCACCAATGGCCGGACCGCCAAAAATATTTTGTTCAAACACACTGTAATATTGCTGATTTCCTAAGGTATCAGTTTGAACTTTTTTCCAAAATCCATATTGCTCTTCTCCAAAATTCGGACGATACAAATAAGTTAAAGACGGAATCAATAAATGACGAATTTGCTTTACACGTTTGGATTTAAAAATATAATCCATAAACAATTTTGTGCTGGCACTTGTACTGAAGTTAGCATCATATCCTGCGATAAATCCATTCGCTGTATCTGTCTTAACTTTATAATCAGAATACAAAAACTCCTTTCGCGTAGACTTTGTATACATCACCGAACTTAAATTTAAAGCAGGTGTAACAGTGATATATTTAAACACATTAAAATTAGTGGAGATAGGTAAACTATGCTTAATTCCGTAACGCAAACGCTCTGCAATATCGCCTTTAAACAAAATAGAATCGTAACCTGATAAAGTATTTCTTGCTTCTAACAAATAACTAATTCCGATTTTATCGAGCACGTTTTGCTTCACAGCATTTTCTCTCTTAAATGGAAAGAAACGATTCACATTAAAGGTGAGTTGAGGAAATGACAAATCAACTAATCCGGTAATAGTATTCTGACTTCCGGTTGCATTAACACTGAGGGAGCTTTTGCGAAAACTCTTGGTGAAATTAATATTAGACTGAAATGTATTCGCCAAATATTGTCCTGAATTTAACGCATTGAATTTATTATACTTTTGATTAATGTAATTCACGTTTGAAGTAAACCGAAGTGTAGGATTATTCTTGTTATCCTGCGTGTGAATCCAACCAATGTTATATGATTGCTGTTTACTGTAACCGGAAGGCACATCTTTATCACCAATCACAAACTCCGAAAAACCAAGATTTACGGCACCCGCATATTTATACAAAGCATTATAAGAGTTGGTAGTACGTAATCCCCAACTTCCATTCGAATAAATATCGCCGCGGATAACCATATCGGTTTTATCACTGATTCCCCAATAAAAACCTCCATCCTTTAAAAAGTAACCCTGTCCGGGTGAATTACCTACGAACGGAAGCAAAATTCCATTGTGTCGTTTTTTAGAATTCGGGAAATAACCAAATGGCAACATAAGCGGCGTTGGAACACCACCAATTTCCAAATACATCGGACCGGTTACAATTTTATCATCAGGAATAATTTTGGCTTTTGTAGCACGAAAAACAGTGCGCGCATCATCATACTGACATGGAATACATTTTAAATTCCGCATGTAAACTATATCCGTGCTGTCTTTCTTAATTTCATTTCCGAACACCAGTAAATCGCCCTGTTTAGTGAGTACATTGTAAATCTTTCCCTTTTTGGTTTTAAGATTGTACATTATTTTTTCGGCATTAAACTCCTCGTTTTCATCCTTAAAAATTGGCGTCCCAACTTTTTTACCGGTAGAATCCGTTTTACCGTAAGCAGTCACTAAATTCTTTTCGTAATCTACCTCAATGAACTCTGCCTTTAAATTCATGTTATCATACTCCACATAGGCCTCACCAAACAAATAAAGCTTCTTGCCATCCGCCTCAAAACGACTTGAATCGCGTGCATTCGTAATAACTTTATGTTCGAGGGTTTCTTCCGCTTTAAGGGTATCCAAATTAACAGTTTTAACACTATCCGTGGGTAACGTAGTCTGCGCAGAGGCGTTATTAGGGACAGATATTAACAAAGCCCATAAGAAAACTAATATAACGCGGCCGGTAAGGGTCAAACCTTTAAAAGTAATTTTGATAAGATACAAATCTACTAAATACTTGTATTTAGCTACAGTGCTCAAGAAGAAGATATTAATAAAAAACCTTAAAAAAACAGGCATTTTACTCTCAGTTTGCCTGTTTTCCCTTGTGTTATTTGCCTCCTTTGGCAAGGATGAACCGAAAGGCATCAAAGTGGTGGTTATTGATCCCGGACATGGCGGAAAAGACCCCGGTTGTAATGGCGTCACGCATAAGGAAAAAGACATTTCGCTAGCTGTAGGATTAAGGTTAGGGAAACTTATAGAAGAGCATTGCAAAGATGTAAAAGTCATTTACACGCGCACAACCGATGTATTCGTTGAATTGGAAGACCGTGCTCAGATTGCCAATAAAAATAAAGCGGATTTATTCATTTCCATACATTGTAACGCCGCTGGTAAACCGGTTATGATTCGTGATAAAAAAACCGGAAAATTGCGTGCTAAGACTTACAAAAACAAAAAA
>CAYQDP010000218.1:0-5130 GCA_964416235.1 uncultured Flavobacteriaceae bacterium
ATAAAACTTAGGGGCATCACGTACCATGTCATTGGTTATACCGGTAAAACTGGTAAAGTAGGTGCTGATATGGCACTCCGGATTAATGAGTGTCGACCAAACATCTACTACTTGTAAACCATCGTGCTTTACAATACAAATCTCAGTAATTCTTCCATGGCGGAAATCAAATTTTCCCCCGCAGGTTTCAATATCGATAATTGCAAACACGGGATAAATTTAAGCATGGATTAAGAAAATTGTTGCTACAAATTGTAGAATTAAAAATCTTTATAGTATAGAACCTCTTCCGTTTTATTAAAACACGCGTTAATCATCGCTTTTGAGAGTTGGCTCACCTGAATGCCTTTGTATTTTGATAAGCCTCCAAATAAAAGAGGGTTGATGATGGAAAATAAAGCAATCCCAATTCTTTCACCAATACGCATCTCTTCTCTGTTACCCAATAAAAAAGAGGGACGAACAAATACGGAATGTTTAAAATTTGATTTTACACCTTCTTCCATTTCTCCTTTGGTACGTAAATAGAAATTTGATGATTTGGCATCGGCGCCAATAGAAGAAACTGTAACCATTTTTTCGGCGCCAAGTGTATTAGCATATTTGGCAATGTCGATGGGATAATCACGGTCAATGATTTGTTGTGCTTCTTTTGAACCTGCTTTTTTTATGGTAGTCCCCAAGCAACAGAAAACGTGATCAGCCTTTATAGAAGGCAATTCTTTAAAGTTTTTATAATTGAAAAGTATTTCTTCAACTTTTGGATGTATAAATCCGCAAGGTCGTCGGGTAACGATATGGATTTTGGAGTAACGAGCATCCACTACAATATTGTGCAAAAGAGCTTTTCCGGTTAATCCTGTTACTCCGAATATAATTGCTGTTTTCATGAATTTATTTCTTGTTTAAAATTTCATGTTTCTGGTTGATTGCTAAACTGGATAGACTCGTTTAATCAAAAAATAAAACTTAAAAACAAGAAACCAGAAATAATAAATAACTAAACCGCTTCACTTACCACTTCTTTTACGTGATCAGGTAAAAGGCGCTTTAATAAAGCTTCAATGCCTGCTTTAAGTGTCATTGTACTGCTCGGACAACCACTGCAGCTTCCTCGCATTTGCACGGTTACAATACCGTCGTTTAATTCTTTAAAGGTGATGAGTCCACCGTCTTGTTCAACAGCAGGACGAATATATTGCTCCAATACTTCAATGATTTTATTTTCAATATCATTTTTTGGAGCATTATGTTGAGTATTGATGTTAACCGTTTTTGTAAAAGAAGAATCCGCCGCTACTTGTTGCTCAGGTAATTTATCTACAACAGTATTTCCTTTATTTAAATAATCCGTAATGAAGATGCGTAATTCATAAGAGATATCTTCCCACAATACTGAGTCGTGCTTGGTAATGGTAATATAGTTAAACGAAATGAAAACATGTTTTACAAACGGGAAATTAAACAATGCTTTTGCGATGGGTGCATCTTTGGCATCAGCAATTGATTTATAATCGGCCGTGGCACCACTCACTAAGAGTAAACGGTTAGCTACAAACTTCATTGTAGCAGGATTAGGAGTTTCCTCGGCGTATATGATATAGGGGATTTCGTTCGGATTCATGCGTCAAATTTACGAACAATAAAGCGTATAATTGTTTACCTTTGAGTGTTAAATTATGCAACATAAAACCGACTATTTAGTAATTGGTTCTGGTATTGCGGGCCTCAGTTTTGCTTTAAAGGTAGCGGAAACCAAAAAGGTGTTTCTTATTACCAAAGCCAATGAAGAGGAGAGTAATACCAAGTACGCACAGGGAGGTATTGCCGCTGTGTGGCATGATAAGGATAGTTTTGAGAAACATGTTCAGGATACTTTAGTGGCAGGTGCCGGATTGTGCGATGAGAAAATTGTAAGAAAGGTAGTCACAGAAGGAACGCAACGCGTAAAAGAATTGATTGAACTCGGCACACGTTTCGATAAAGCACAAAATGGCGATTATGATTTGGCAAAAGAAGGTGGTCATAGCGAACACCGCATTTTACATCATAAGGATATAACCGGATATGAAATTGAACGGGCTTTAATTGAACAAGTACGCAAACATCCCAATATTAATATTCTCGATCATCATTTTGCTATTGATATTATTACGCAACATCATTTAGGGGAGTTGGTAACGTCAAAAACAAAAGGAATTACGTGCTACGGAGCTTATGTTTTAAACACTAAGTCACAAAAAATTGAAACGGTGTTGGCAAAAGTTACGGTAATGGCAACGGGTGGGGCAGGACATGTGTATGCAACTACTACTAATCCAACGATAGCTACAGGAGATGGTATTGCCATGGTGTATCGTGCCAAAGGTCATGTTAAAGACATGGAGTTTGTGCAGTTCCATCCAACTTCGTTATATAATCCAAATGAGCACCCGAGTTTTTTAATTACAGAAGCAATTAGAGGATTTGGAGCCGTATTGAAGACGCTCGATGGAAAAGAATTTATGCAGAAATATGATTCGCGAGGTTCTTTAGCGCCGCGTGATATCGTTGCACGCGCCATCGATAATGAAATGAAAATACGCGGTGATGATTTTGTTTATTTAGATTGCCGTCATTTAGACCGAAAAGGATTCATAGAGCATTTTCCTAATATTTACAATAAGTGCATGAGTTTAGGAATAGATCCTTTTATGCGTATGATTCCTGTGGTACCTGCGATGCATTATTTATGTGGAGGAATTATTGTTGATGAGAATGGTAAATCTACAATTGATAATTTGTTTGCCGTTGGTGAATGTGCATGTACCGGATTACACGGCGCAAACCGATTGGCAAGTAATTCGTTGTTGGAAGCCTGCGTGTTTGCACATAGTGCCGCTGAACATGCTTCGTCATTGATTGATTCTATTCAGTTCAAAGAAAATATTCCAAATTGGAATGCAGAAGGAACAGAACAAGCTGAAGAAATGATTTTGATTACACAATCACAAAAGGAAGTGCAGCAGATTATGAGTAATTACGTAGGAATTGTGAGAAGTAATTTACGTTTAAAGCGTGCCTTCGATCGATTGGAAATATTATATAAGGAGAATGAAGCGCTATATGATAAAACTATCATTACGCCTAAATTGTGTGAGTTAAGAAATATTATATGCGTTGGCTATTTAATTATTAAACATGCCATGCAACGCAAAGAGAGTGTTGGATTGCATTACATGCAACAATATAAAAAATCAGAAGTTGTTGAATAATAAAAAAGCCCCGATTATAGGGGCTTTTGTTTTAAGTGTGTACTACTTCAATTTCGTTAATCAATTGGCTTTTTAAAACCTTTAATGATTTGGAGTAGTTTAGAATGTTATTGATGCAATTAGCTGAAGGCTCTGCGAATTCAGGTAACTGCTGTTCTTCTTTGTGGGAAGTTTCAGTTTTGTTTTCAGTATTTAAAGAAGAAGGTAGAGTAGATGTTTTTATCATCGGCGGGGATTTATGGGTTTATACTTTCATTTTAAGTAATAACGAAA
The DNA here is from genome assembly GCA_964416235.1 of uncultured Flavobacteriaceae bacterium. Lineage (GTDB taxonomy): Bacteria > Bacteroidota > Bacteroidia > B-17B0 > Aurantibacillaceae > JAHEYG01. Next base: position 3,528 of record CAYQDP010000218.1, read on the forward strand.
GGTATTCCAAAATATTGTCCGCCTCCAAAAAAAGGGCAAAAAAAATCCCGACCGGTTATTAACACGATCGGGACCTCAAAAAACTAAAAACCATGGCGTGTTTTTAGTTTGCTCTATCCGGAACTCGTCCGAACGGATTATTTTAGTTACTCATCTGATAATCAGTAAGTAACTAGCGGCTTATTTTTTGCCGTCCATTTTGTCTTTAAGGTCAGATAATGCTGAAATATCACCTAAAGTGGTTTTTTCAACATTGTCTTTTACCTTTTTCACTGCTTTTTTAGCGTCTTCGTAATCCGCTTTTTTAGCCGCTTTGTCAGCTTTCTTAGCTTCTTCTTTCACTTCTTCGTGTAAACGAGCGTGAGAAACTACGATACGCTTAGCATCCTTGCTAAATTCGATTACTTTAAACTCTAATACTTCTTCAGTTTTAGCAGTGGTACCATCAGCTTTAGCTAAGTGGCGAGCAGGACAGAATCCTTCAACACCATAAGGTAAACCAATGATAGCACCTTTATCATTTACACTCATAACTGTACCGTTGTGGATAGAGTCGATTGTAAATACGGTTTCAAATACATCCCAAGGATTATCTTCTAATTGTTTGTGGCCTAAAGATAAACGACGGTTTTCGCCATCAATTTCCAATACCACAACATCCATTTTATCACCTACTTTGCAGAATTCGCTAGGGTGCTTAATTTTCTTGCTCCAAGATAAATCAGAGATATGAACTAAGCCATCTACACCTTCTTCTAATTCAACGAACACACCAAAGTTGGTGAAATTGCGAACAGTTCCTGTGTGACGAGTACCTTTAGCATATTTCTCCATAATCATATTCCAAGGATCAGGAGTTAATTGCTTCATGCCTAAGCTCATCTTACGCTCATCGCGGTCTAAAGTTAAAACTACAGCTTCAACTTCATCACCAACTTTTACGAAGTCTTGAGCGCTGCGCAAATGTTGGCTCCAGCTCATTTCACTTACGTGAATTAAACCTTCAACACCAGGAGCTACTTCAATAAATGCACCGTAATCAGCAATAACTACTACTTTACCTTTTACTTTATCACCAACTTTAATTTCAGTGCTTAAAGAATCCCAAGGATGAGCAGATAATTGTTTTAAGCCTAAAGCGATACGTTTCTTATCATCATCAAAGTCTAAGATTACCACTTGAATCTTTTCGTCTAACTTAACGATTTCTTCAGGGTGGTTAATACGGCCCCATGATAAGTCAGTGATGTGGATTAATCCGTCAACACCACCTAAATCAATAAATACACCGTAAGAAGTAATGTTCTTCACAGTTCCTTCTAATACTTGTCCTTTTTCTAATTTAGAAATGATTTCACGTTTTTGGTTCTCAATTTCAGCTTCAATTAAAGCTTTGTGAGATACAACTACGTTTTTGAATTCGTTGTTGATTTTTACAACTTTAAATTCCATTGTTTTACCAACGTAAACATCGTAATCACGAATTGGTTTAACGTCGATTTGAGAACCCGGTAAAAACGCTTCGATACCAAATACGTCAACGATAAGTCCACCCTTAGTGCGACACTTAACATAACCTTTGATAACTTCGTTAGATTCAAGA
>CAYQDP010000219.1:0-5125 GCA_964416235.1 uncultured Flavobacteriaceae bacterium
TGAAATATGATGCCAATGGTAATGTATTGTGGGCAAAAAAAGCCGGCCCTTCTGGTAGCACAGTAGGATCAACTGCGTCAGCCATTACTACTGATGCGGCTAATAACGTATATATTACCGGATCTTATGATGCAACATTTACATATGGTACTAATACCTTAACTAATATGGGAGGAAGTGATTTGTTTTTTGCGAAATACGATCAGTCAGGAAATTTGATATGGGCGAAAACAGCCGGCGGTACAGGAAATGAATACCCAAGTTCAATTTATTCAGATGCAAGCGGTAATACATGTGTAACGGGTCAGTATAATGCAACCTTCATTTATGGAACTAGCACCTTAACATGCGCAGGTAATAAGGATCTTTTTCTTTCAAAATATGATGCACTCGGTAATCTTATCTGGGTACGAAATTATGGAGGTACGGGCGATGATACAGGCGTTGGAGTTGGAATTGATGGTAGTGGAAATGTTTTCGTGGGTGGATATTTCAATAATACAATTGTAGTAGGCACGAATACCTTAACCAGTGCAGGAAGTTACGATGTTTTATTCATGAAATTCGATGTAGCAGGTAGTGTGTTATTTGCAAAAAAGGAAGGAGGAAGCGGTGTTGATTATGCCAATGCATTATCAATTGATGCCAGCGGTAATACTTATATGTTTGGTGCATTTAATGGAACAGTAGCTTTTGGAACAACTACCTTAATTAGTTCAGCGGCTGAGCCATTAATGCTCGTTAAACACAATGCGAACGGTAATTGCACTTATGCGATGACTGTAGCAGGCAGTAGCCCTTATGCAGTTTCCAAACCAATAGGAAATAAATTTTATGTAACGGGAGATTATTTTGGAAGCCCTGTAACTATTGGCACCACCACATTAAGTAATGCGGGCAGTTTTGATTTATATGTAGCAACGATTGTAGAGAATTTATCTGCTAGTACAAATCAGTCAAATGTTTCATGTAACGGTTTATGTAATGGCTCAGCAATTGCTTTACCAGGCGGTGGGCAAGCACCTTATACATATACATGGATGCCTGGCGGGCAAAATACATCTTCGTTATCAGGTCTTTGTGCAGGTATCTACACGTTAACCGTTAAAGATGCTTCTAATACTTTAGTTTCATCTACGTTAAGTATAACTCAACCTCCCGCATTAACAGCTACGGCAAGCATCACTCAAAATTCCATTTGTAATGGTAATTCTACCACTTTAAATGGTAATGCAAGTGGAGGTACAGGTACCATATCTTATAATTGGATACCGGGTGGACCAGGCGCAACCTTAACTGTTTCTCCAGCTTCATCCACCATCTATACTTTAAGTGTTATTGACTCTAATTCATGTACTGCAACTGCAAACATTAGCTTAACTGTTCATCCATTACCTGTAATTATAGCAAGCACAAACAACAGTATAATATGTGGGCCTCCATATCAAGGCACAGCTACCATTAACGCGAGTGGAGCTAGCACTTACACCTGGAATACAAGTGCAACTAGTGCTTCTATTTCAGTCTCTCCGAGTGTTACAACAACTTATACTGTAAATGGTACAAGTGCTGCCGGCTGTACGAATACGGCTACTTTTACTCAAAGCGTTTCTGCCTGCACTTCAGTTCTATCTATAGCTGCTGAAACATCAGAAATTAGCGTATACCCAAATCCTTTCAATTCAATATTTACAGTTCAACTTATTACAAATGGAATTCCGGCTCAAATCGATGTGTATAATTCTATCGGTCAGTTAGTGCACTCGGAGACCACGGATAAGGAAAAAGCAGAAATTAACTTGAATCAACTTCCTTCAGGCATTTACTTCGTTAAAATCAATTCAACCTTTACTAAATTAATCAAAAAGTAAGATCATGAGTAAAATAATTATAATTCTTATTTCTCTTATCTCTTTTATTTCATCATTTTCCTATGGACAAATGAAATACTACTACACTGGTAGTAATATGAAAGAATTCATTAGTGAAAATAAAAAAGACAATGGATTTATTTCAGATTTTCATAAAACAAATTCAGGTAAAATTTTGTTTTCAAAAACTAAGATAACATCAGATAATTCTGTTTTTGACAATACGTTTAAAGGGAGTGATTTAATTTATGCAAGGTGTTACTTACCTCAGTCAATATTTAATACGCCCATTTATAATTTAGATGATTATAGCTCTGAACAAAAGAAGGATCAACTGTCCAGGCCAGACAAATGTCAGTTTATTATTGAAATGACAATAAATGGAAAGCATCCTAGCGAATATAAAGGATTAAATAGCTTATTTATAACTGACGGTTATAAAAAGCCATTTATAGATGTTATGAGTATGGAAGCTTTTAATACCCCCGATTTTGGTGCAAGTGATTTCTTTGACGGACGATATTATATTTCCTATCCTGAAAAGCAAACAATAATTAATCTGTTTATCAATTCAAGTGAGGAAGATTTTTTAAAGAAATTTGATTCGAAATGGAAGTATATTGCCAACGCATTAGTGCCAGGTGAATATGAAATATCACTTAAGCTATTTCCTGTTTGGGCTGATAGAAGCGGTAAAATTCTTGCGAAATCAAAAGAGCCACTTGTTCAAGGTGGCTATAAGTACAACAAAGAACAAAGCGTAGTAATTAGTAAAGGTTTAGCGTATTTAGAAGCAGTTCCAAAAGCCGGTTTAGTTGATGCTGTCTTAGAAAATCAGGTTAAAGCATTAATAAATAACTACACTAAAGATTATCAAGGTCATAAAGCAATGAAGGTTGTCATTACTGATAAAGGTTGGACCACTATTAGACATGAAATTAGCGGTAAGATTGTTGCACGTATAATAGAGATATGGGGTGTAATTAAGGACTCAAATGGTGATTGCAAGCAAATTAAAGCAATAGTGACGGAAAATTTTGATGGTAAGTCTTACGGCGCACCATTTTTAAGAGAGGGATTTGTCTTTACAGGAGATTTCTATTATATAAACTGTAACAGCGTTAAATGATTTTGTTTAAAGAAGTATTTAATTTAAAAGTATACCATAAAATTAAGTATGAATGTAGTAATCCAGATCCGAAATTAAATTACTTTAATTATTTTTCTGGTTTAATTTTAAAAAAATCCAAACCAAATGATTTTATTAATTGTTGGTATATTCAAGTGAATACTTTTTGGGACATAGAGTAAAAATAAAATCAACTTTAATGAAATAATCTAACATCATTTATAATATAAAAAGCCCCTTCAAAAGAAGAGGCTTTTTTGTCTATTAAAAAGATGTTTTACAAGTGAATCACTTCACCGTATGCCGCTGCTGCAGCTTCCATGATTGCTTCGCTCATGGTAGGGTGAGGGTGAACAGTTTTAATTAATTCGTGACCTGTTGTTTCTAATTTACGAACGGCTACACATTCTGCAACCATTTCAGTAACGTTAGCACCAATCATGTGCGCGCCTAATAACTCACCGTATTTAGCGTCAAAAATTAATTTAATAAATCCATCGGATGCACCTGCAGCTTTCGCTTTACCTGATGCAGAGAATGGGAACTTACCAACTTTAACTGTATAACCTGCTTCTTTTGCTTTCTTCTCTGTAAATCCAACAGAGGCAATTTCCGGCTGACAATACGTGCAACCCGGAATGTTATTATAATCAATTGGGTCAACGTGCATGCCTTTGATTTTCTCAACGCAGGTAATTCCTTCAGCACTTGCCACGTGTGCTAATGCTTGTCCGCCAACGCAATCACCAATGGCATAATAACCCGGTACATTCGTAGCGTAATATTTATCGGTTAAGATTTTTCCTTTGTCTGTTTTAATTCCTGTTTCTTCTAAGCCAATTCCTTCAATGTTTGCAGCAATTCCTACCGCAGATAAAACGATTTCAGCATCGAGAACAACATTTCCTGTTTTTGTTTTAACATGAACTTTGCAATCCGTTCCTTTTGTATCCACACTTTCAACAGAAGCTTCTGTCATGATTTCGATACCAACTTTTTTGAAAGATTTCTCTAATTGCTTTGATACTTCTTCATCTTCAACCGGAACAATGTTCGGCATGAATTCAACGATAGTTACTTTGGTTCCCATTGTTGCATAGAAGTAAGCAAACTCAACACCAATAGCACCTGAACCTACTACCACTAAACTCTTAGGTTGTTTTGGTAAGCTCATCGCTTCGCGGTAACCAATAATTTTCTTACCGTCTTGCGGTAAATTAGGTAACTGACGAGAGCGCGCTCCTGTTGCAATGATAATGTGTTTACCATCGTATACAGTTACTTTTCCATCGGCACCTTTAACTTCTACTTTTTTACCCGGCTTTACTTTAGCCGTGCCCATGATGACATCAATTTTATTTTTCTTCATCAAAAACTGAATGCCTTTGCTCATGCCATCAGCCACATCGCGGCTACGTTTAATAACGGCACCAAAATCAGCTTTGATATTATCTGCACTAATTCCGTAATCTTTTGCGTGATTTAAATATTCAAATACCTGAGCACTTTTTAATAATGCTTTCGTTGGAATACATCCCCAGTTTAAACAAATACCACCTAAATTTTCTTTTTCAATAATGGCGGTTTTAAAACCTAATTGTGAAGCGCGAATGGCAGTAACATATCCGCCCGGACCGCTTCCTATAACAATAACATCGTAGTTCATAATTTGATTTTGTAAAGTGCTAATTTAAGATTTAAATTCTTTAAAATTGAAAATGGAGAAAATTAATTTGAACCCGCAATTTGTTTGAAATCAGAGAATTATTGAATGGTGCTTATGGTTATAGCTGTCATGTCGAGCCGAAGCGAGACATCTTTATTTCAACACGGAGATACAGAGATTGAGAGGTCAGGTAGAGAATTAATGGTATAAAAACTTAAACATTTCTTATTATATGTTATGTGTTTAATGTTTAATGAAGAGGTAATGCTCTCCATCGCGAGCTGTGCCACGCGACATATAACACGAAATAATAAATGAAAAAGAGCCCCGAATTAGATTCCGCGAAAATCTTCGCTATCCGTGGGAAAAGAAAAAAGATTCCTCCCTACGCTCGGAATGACGAATGGATTTAAGCTGTCAGGCGGAGGGTCAAAATGTCGAAGTCGCCTGTACAAAGAT
>CAYQDP010000220.1:0-5116 GCA_964416235.1 uncultured Flavobacteriaceae bacterium
GGATGTAATGTGATATGACCTTGTTCAATGTTATTACGACTCATGAAATCACCATCCACATAATAAAGTACTTCATCACTATCAATATTGCTATGATTGTATGGCGCTGGAATTGCTTGCGGGTGATAATCGTATAAACGCGGGCAAAATGAACAAACAACAAATGTTGAAGTTTCAAAAGTTTGGTGTACCGGTGGCGGTTGATGAACTCGTCCGGTTAATGGTTCAAAATTATGAATTGAGAACCCCCAAGGAAAATTATAGCCGTCCCAACCAACAACATCAAAAGGATGTGTTGCATAAACCACTTCATGCATCATTCCTTCTTTTTTTATTTTAATAAGGAAATCTCCTTTTTGATCGTGTGTTTCAAGGTCGGTAGGCAATTTAAAATCGCGTTCGCAGAATGGTGAGTGTTCGAGTAATTGTCCGGATGCGTTTTTATAACGCTTAGGTGTATAAAACGGAGCAAAACTTTCTACATAAAAAATTCGGTTGTCAGTAGTTTCGAATTCCATTTGATAAATCATTCCGCGTGGGATGATTAGATAATCACCATATTCGAACGGAATATTTCCCATAAAAGTTCTTAAAACACCCTTTCCTTTATGGATGAAGAGCATTTCATCAGCATCTGCGTTCTTATAAAAATAAGTACGCATGCTTTGTTTGGGTGCTGCTAAACCAATATAACAATCGCTATTTACTAAAACTGCTTTACGGCTATCTAAAAAATCATCTTGAGGTTTTATTTGAAAACCTTTCAATAAAAGTGCTTTAATGTTTTTGTCGATAGCGATTTTTGGTTCAACCGAATAGCTTTTAATAATTTCCTTTACCTGAGTTGGACGATGAACATGATACAACAAAGAAGAAAATCCGCTGAAACCTTCGGTACCAAATAATTGTTCGTAATAATGATTTCCTTTTGGAGATTGAAAAACGGTGTGTCGTTTTTGAGGAAAATTTCCTAGTTTATGATAAATAGGCATAGTTAAATTACTTGATAGCCTTCACATGAAGGTTATGTGTTAATGTTAACGTAGTAGTTACAGGTACATTTCTTGGCAGAAGCTTTATTTCATACTTAATCGCATTTTCCACAAAGCGATTTTTCATATTCGCATCAGTAAAGTTTAATTCGAACGACTTTGCATTAAACGATATGCTGTCGCTTCCTGTATCATACTTCGAAGCAACTTCTAAATCAGGTTGTCCTTCTGCTTGTGCAAAAAAACGAATTTGATCAAGCCAGTTAAAATTACCGGTTGTTGGTGTTTTAATTGCTAAATTGAATTTTGTATAGGTAATTTCTCCTACAATATCAGAGTTGGTTCCTTGAGCATCAAATAACTCGCCTGCTTTTGTCCAAATACTTTGAGTAGTAAAAGTATGCATAGTACCTGCAGTGAAACTTGAAACAGGCAAAACAATATCAGTAGAATATGGCATATCAAACTCAATGATTTCTCTTTTGTTACAAGAATAAGTAAGCAATAATAAAGACGCTACAACAAATGATAAGGCTAATTTTTTCATTTTTTTAAGTTTAGTACGGTTTGCTATTTTAATTTAAATGATTCAGATAAAGATATGTCTTTTTTTATTAATTCCGAAAGATTCGGACGCAAACGGCTTTTATAAACGGATAAACATTCCGGGCCGTTTTTTATGCGCCCTTTTCGTAATTTTCTTTGCTCATCAATTGGCAAAGCTGCAATTTCTTGGCATTTCGGAGTACAACAACCGTTCATTTTCTCCTCGCATTCAGCACATTGTATAAATAATAAATGACAGTCGTCGTTTTTGCAATTAACATGACGGTCACAAGGTTTTCCACACTGATGGCATTTTGCTAAAACATCATTTGTAATTCTTTCCCCAACACGTTCATCAAACACAAAGTTTACTCCCCTAAATTTACTTTCAATACCCAATTGTTTTACTTCTTCAGCATATTTAATAATACCTCCGTGTAAATGATTTACATCTTTAAATCCTTTATGTTTTAAATAGGCGCTCGCCTTTTCACAACGGATGCCACCTGTGCAATACATGATAACCTTTTTATCCTCTTTCCCTTTTAAATGCTCAACAACTAAAGGCAATTCTTCACGGAAAGTATCTGCATCAGGACAAAAAGCGCGATCGAAATGACCAACTTCACTTTCGTAATGATTGCGCATGTCTACCACAATTGTTTCAGGATCTTCTATCGCTTTGTTGAATTCAATGGCATTTAAATAGTGTCCGGTATTGGAAGGGTTAAAATTTGGATCATTTATTCCGTCGGCTACAATTTTATCCCTTACTTTAACAATGAGCTTGTAAAACGATTTTCCGTTATTATCTACCGCCATTTTAAAAGGGACGTTAGTGAAGTTTTGGTCAGCATACAGCTGCTTCACAAACTCATCCCAATTATGTTCGGGAACACTCATTTGCGCATTTATTCCTTCACTGGCAACATAAATACGGCCAAAGCAATTTAAATCCGACCACATTTTGTAAAGGTCGTCACGCTTTTGGGAAGGATTTTCGATGTTTACATAACGATAAAAAGAAACAGTTTTTCGGTGAAATGTTTCTTCCATCAGACGTTTTTTTAATTCGTCTTTTCCAATTCGATTGATCAATAAAGCCATTTTCTAATAGATATAATTGCAGGTTATACTATTATCATTTTTGACCTTGAATTCTTTAAGAAAATTCAATGAAATCAAAAATAATGTTTAGGTTTGTAAAGATACGATTTTTACATCTATAACGACGCAATAAAGTATGTACAACAAGGACGAAAGAATACTTATTATTGGTGCGGGTGGCCAAATTGGCATTGAACTTACCGAAAACCTCAGCAAATTATATGGCTATGAAAATGTAATTGCCGCCGATTTAAAACCAATTCCGGCGTTAAGCCAAAATCCTTTTGAAAAACTGGATGTTTTAGACAAAGACGCGCTCTTTTCGATTATTAATAAATATAAGATCAAACAGGTTTATTTATTGGCAGCTTTATTGTCAGCCACAGGTGAACAAAACCCTTCTTTTGCCTGGAAATTAAACATGGAAGGTTTATTTCATGTGCTGGATTTAGCAAAAGAAAAACATATAAATAAAGTATACTGGCCCAGTTCAATTGCGGTATTCGGACCAACAACACCGCGAATTAATACCCCGCAACATACTGTTATGGAACCAAGCACAGTTTATGGTATAAGTAAACAAGCCGGCGAAGGCTGGTGTAATTGGTACAATAAAAAGCATGGTGTTGATGTGAGAAGTTTGCGATACCCAGGCTTAATTGGCTGGAAATCAGCTCCAGGGGGAGGTACCACAGATTATGCCGTACACATTTTTCATGAAGCATTAAAAAACAAGAAATACGAGTGTTTTTTATCTGAAAATACGGCATTACCTATGATGCACATGGAAGATGCGATTAGGGCAACGATTGAATTAATGCATGTGCCGGCAGAAAAGGTAAAAATCAGAACCAGTTATAATTTATCCGGATTAAGTTTTACGCCGAAAGAAATGGCAACAGAAATTAAAAAACACATTCCTGAATTCTCCATCACCTATAAGCCTGATTTTAGGCAAGCTATAGCCGATAGTTGGCCTGCATCCATTAATGATACTGAAGCTCGTGAGCACTGGGGATGGAAAGAACACTATAACCTCGAAAAACTGTGTGAAAACATGCTTTTAAATCTAAAAAAATAATTTTTTTTAGAGTGTAACCTTATTTAAAAACATTACGTAAACAAGATGTGACTGATATTAGTCAGTATTTAATCGAAAAAAAGTTCATATTTATCTAAAATACATTTTTGACTCATTTTGTTTTACATATATTTGGTATAAGAATGAAAAAATTTACGTTAATAGCTTTATTTATCTCTTCACTTGGTTGGGCACAAGCTCAATCTTATGAGTTAACCGGACCTGGAGGGAAGGATACCATCAATCTTATTGATGCACAGGGTAAAAAGCAGGGTAAGTGGATTGTTTACGGAAAACACAAACCGGGAACTTGCTATGCAGCTGATGCGAAAGTTGAAGAAGGAAAATACCAGGAAAATCGTAAAACCGGGCAATGGATTGAATATTTCTGTAATGGAAATATGAAGAATAAATTAACCTTTGTTAATGGTCGCCCCGACGGCTATGCAATAATGTACCATGAAAACGGAAAAATTTCTGAAGAAGGTACTTGGAAGGCAAATCGTTGGGTTGGTAACTACAAGTTATATTACGAAAACGGAGAAGTTCAACACCAATTTGCTTTTAATGCCAGCGGAAAGCGTGAAGGTCCTCAAAAGTATTTTTACGAAAACGGACAATTAGCAATTGAAGGTGATTTCGCTAATGGTAAAGAAAGCGGTGTTATTAAGGAATATTACGAAAATGGTGATATTAAAGCTGAGAAAAATTACGCTGATGGTTTAGTTGATGTGAATTCAATTAAAGAATACCAACCTAAAAAACCAATGGTGAAAATTACAGATAACCCGGTTGAAAACGCACCAAAAATCACAGTAGCTAAAGATGAAAAACCAAATGAGGCCGTTGCTTCAAAAGGCCCAATGGTTTTAAATGGTCAACATACTTTATACAATAAGAATAAGCAAATCACTAAAGACGGTGTTTTTAAAGACAATCGCTTAATGGATGGTAAGGCTTATATTTATGATGAAAATGGAATCCTAAATCGTATTGCAGTTTATAAAAACGGTATTTACGTTGGCGATACTCAAGTAGAAAACTAAAAATCAAATACTTATATTATTAAAAGGCGGCTAAAGTCGCCTTTTTTTATTTTCCTTACCCTGTTACTCTGTTAATTTCAGGTTAATTACTTTTTCAACTTAAATTAATTTAGGCTTTACTTTGCCTTCTGATTATTATACATTTATTGTTATGAAGAAGTTACTTTTCGCAATAACTATTTTTGGGGCATGCAACTTGTTTTCTCAATCATCAAAATTTCAAATGATGGGTAAAGACACTATTAATTTAGTGGATGTAAATGGAAAAAAACAAGGGCCTTGGGTAATCTACGGTAAAGATAAAAACGAACCTTGCTATCAGCCTGAACAAAAAGCTGAAGAAG
>CAYQDP010000221.1:0-5115 GCA_964416235.1 uncultured Flavobacteriaceae bacterium
TTACAAGTGTATTAAAGAGCTTTGACAGGAATGACCCTGTGAAATACGATTTCGCATTGTTTGGATTAGGAGCGTTTGAAAAATTTTAATTTCTATTTACTGAAATCAAATTATCTTCTGCTTTATTTTCTTTTTTGCTGCCATCAAAAAAGAAACAAAAAGCTCTTAATTGAATTAAACCCCTCTGTCCTTCGGACATCTCCCCTTAGCAGGGGAGAAATCAGTCTAGGTGGCTTGAAACATTTTTACCCACGTATATTTTAAAATTCAATTCAAGTTCAATTAAAAACGGGCAGCCCCTCACCCTGCTAAGGGGGAGTACGGCGTAGCCGGGAGGGGGTAATTGTGCTTTTCTACATTATTTTTTTGGACAGGAAATTGCGAAAAATTTTATGCTATTTCATCAAGAACTAAAAATCAATTTAACTTAACCAAACCGATTGACGTCTGCTTGATGAATCCTTGATTCTTAAATGCAAATTATTTCCTAATTGCTCCGCAATTTTGAAGGCCTCTTCTTTATTCTTTGTTTCGTGTACAATTATTCTTCGGTTAGAGTTGTGAACCAAGCTAACCTGAAAATACGCATGGGGATTGTTTTCAAATTCATCTATCGAACATGTCTCGCACTTAGCAAACACGTTTTTAAAAACCAAAACGTAATTCAGTTTTGGTAGGGGTTTAAACTCGCCCCATTTAAATACACCAATCAAACTCTCTTGAATTTTGTAGGTATTGTCTTCGAAATTGATAAACGTTTTGAATTGCCTTAACCAATTATTAATGGCTTTACGTGTACCCGCTAATACTGAATTCATGGCATTAATTTTAACGTAAAGTTACAATCAGTATAAAAGGAAATCAGTAACAAAAGTCACTTATAAGCCCAGCTTCTGTTTAGACTCCGACGAAACATTGATATTATTGTTTCGAATCCAATCGAGCATTTTTGTCATAAAAAGCTCCTTGTTGTCGATTGAAAAAGTTTTAATGGAAGTAGAACGTCCATTTTTCTTGATAATGTAAAATATTTCGTGACGGTACTCGATATAATCGACTTCGTTCGCGAAAATCTTTTCCATATCCTCCAAGGCAATTAAAACATAATTGGCATAAACGTTAACAAAACATAATTTTTTATTGAATTTAAGCAGACTAATAATCAATTCGGTGAAGGCTATGATAAAACATACAGGATAAATAATCTTTACTGCGCTAGGTGAAGCAAAAAGCAATAAGCCAAAAGTTGTATAAATACCCACTTTAAGCGCCCTCAGCGTAAAAAAACTACCCGGGTAATACGCAAATCGCTCAACCGGTAATTGCGCCTTGTAACTCGTGTTATTATACTCCACATAACTTAAAATGGCGTATAAAAGTCCGAGTATCACCTGAAATATTAATAACTCTGCCTTACTAACAGTACCTCTGAAAAGGGTTGAAATGGTAAGGATTACGAGAGCAATGAGCACCAGATTTTTCCCAATTATAGCTTTAGCACTGTTCATTTTAATAATACCGTGTTTTTTATTAATTTTAAACTCCGATGAGCTTTGTATTTCCAACCTTTTTATACGCCCTTTTTGCCATCCTCATTCCTGTTATCATTCACTTATTCAATTTCAGGAAGTATAAAAAGATATATTTTACAAACGTAAAGTTTTTACGTGAATTAAAACAGGAAAGTCAGTCGAAAAGCCGCTTAAAAGAGATATTAATTTTAATCAGCCGCGTTTTAGCCATTTCAGCGCTTGTATTCGCCTTTGCACAACCTGTTTTAGTAAACGAAACCACGAAAATCAAAACTGGCAATAAAGCTATTGGGATTTATATCGACAATTCCTTCAGTATGGAAGGGGTTAATAAAAACGGAAGTCTGCTTGAAAACGCAAAAAAACGTGCCAAAGAAATAATTGGAGCCTTTGGTAATGCAGATAAGTTTATGCTTCTTACCAATGATTTTGAAGGAAGGCATCAGCGCTTTCATTCTAAAGAGGAAATGAATGACGCCATTGATGAAGTAAAAATTTCTTCGGCCGTAAAATCGTTATCATCTGTCATTAAGCGCCAACACGATTTTTTGAAAGGCGGGAAATTAAACGACATGCGCTTGTTTCTAGTAAGTGATTTTCAAAAACCTGTAACAGACTTTAAAAACTTCCCTAACGACACATTGGTAACCACAGCACTTATTGCTGTAAATGCAAATAGCAGCGATAATGTGTACATTGACACGTGTTGGTTTGAAACTCCGGTGCAACAAAAAGGTGTTATTCAAAAACTAAATATTCGAATTTTTAACAAGAGCAATAAAGCAATTGAAAACGGAACTGTGCGCTTAAGCATCAACAACAAACAAACAGGTATCGCAAGCTTTAATGCGGAAGCACAAAGTAAAACTGAAACACAATTAACTTTTGAATGCAAAGAAGAGGGATTTAATTATTGTTCTTTGAAACTTGATGATTACCCTATAACATTCGATGATGAATTATTTTTTACGTTCAACTCTAAATTAAACATTCAGGCCTTAGTAATAAACGGAAAATCATGCGCAACAGGATCCTATTTTAAAACTCTGATGCAAACTGATAGTCTTTTCAGCTTCACTGAAAACAACGAGAGTGCTATTGATTACGGATTAATAAGCAAGGCTAATCTTGTTATTTTAAATGAAATTGAAAATTACAGCAGCGGATTAATTACTGAAATCAATAAATACATACAAGCAGGTGGGCACCTTGTTCTAATTCCTTCACAAAAAGCAGATGCTTTAAGTTACAGTGAATTTTATAAGACATTATCGTTGCCTGTACTTGGTAATACGGATACTACAACTTTGAAAGTCGAAAAAACAGATTTTAAAACCGGATTTTACGAAGGTGTATTTGATAAGATTGATGAGCGTATTGATTTACCTATTATCAAAAAACGCTACATCACCAATTTATCGAGCCGAAGTAATTTAAGACCTATACTTAAATTAATGAATGGGGAAATATGGCTCGGCGAGCTGAATTACAACGGCGCTAAGATTTATTTATTTACCGGTCCGCTGGATGTTTCAAGCAGCAATTTTTGTAAACATGCTTTGTTTGTTCCTACCATTTACAAAATGGCCATCAATAGTTTAAGAGCTGTTCCTCCCTATTACTACACACAAAACAATTCTGTTCTTACTATAAATGTAGTAGGCAATAAGGGCGACGAACCTTTTCACTTAAAATCTCAAAACAACAAATCTGACATTATTCCTGAAGTGCGTGTCAGCAACAACCGTTTAAATCTGTTTACCCAAGGTCAAATTACGGAGCCCGGCTTTTATAATTTAAGTCTGCAAAACCAAAACCTTCAGGCCCTAGCCTTCAATTATAACCGACTGGAATCAAGTCTTGAATTTTTTACAAATGATGATTTGGAAAAGAATTTGGGTGATAATCATTTAGTTTCATATAAGACCATTATCGCAGGTGAAAAAACGCTCACAAGTTCTATTGCAGAAATAAGCGGCAACACCAAACTTTGGAAATTATTTATTATTTTAACCTTGATTTTTGTAGCGATAGAAATAGCCTTAATCCGATTTTTAAAATGAACGTATTAATTAAACAAGCCAAAATTATCTGCCCAAGCAGCAGCTTCCATAATAAAACAATGGATGTGCTAATCGAAAACGGCAACATTTCTCAAATTAAGAAAAGCATTACTGCTTCAGGCGTAAAAACTATTGAAGAGGATGGCTTACTACTTTCTTTGGGATGGTTTGATATGCAAGCTAACTTATGCGATCCGGGCTATGAACATAAAGAAGATTTGGAGAGTGGATTAAAAGCCGCAGCTGCAGGAGGATTTACAGGTGTTGCAGTAATGAGTGGAACCAATCCTCCCTTACACAATAAAGCTCAGGTTGAGTATCTTTTAAACCGCAGTAAAAACAGTTTAACGGATGTATACCCTGTTGGAACTTTAAGTCAGAATCAGGAAGGAAAAGACTTATCGGAAATGTACGATATGAAATTAGCAGGCGCTGTAGCGTTTGGTGATTATAAAAATCCGATAAAAGATGCCGGTTTAATTTTACGCGCATTACAATACACTACCAATATCGGCAGCTTTATTATTACACATTGTGATGATAAAAGTATTTCTCATGGCGGACAAATGAATGAAGGCGAAACATCTACTATGTTAGGCTTAAAAGGAATTCCTGCGCTTGCCGAAGAAATTATGTTGCAAAGAAATATTTCAGTGCTCGAATATGCTGGAGGAAAAATGCACATTCCTACTATCAGCACAAAAGGAAGTGTTGAATTAATTAAAAAAGCGAAGGCGAACGATTTAAATATTACTTGTGGAGTAGCTGCTCATAATTTATTACTGGATGATACAGCTTTAGTTGATTTCGATACGAATTTTAAAGTGAATCCTCCATTAAGAAATAAAAAGGATGTAGAAGCTCTTCGCAAAGCCTTAGAGAGTGGCGTTATAGATGTAGTTGTGAGTGATCATCGTCCGCAAGACATCGAGTGCAAAGATTTAGAATTCGACTTAGCAGATAACGGTATGATTGCTTTACAAACTGCTTATGCAAGCGCATTAACCGGATTAAAAGGTGAAGCAGAAAAATTAGTGGAAGCTTTGAGTATTAATCCGCGTAAAGTTTTAGGATTAGAACTACCAAAAATAGAGGAAGGTGAAAAAGCGAATCTAACCCTATTCACAGTTACCGGTGAAACTAAACTTACCGAGAAAGATATTCATTCGAAGTCGAAAAACACACCTTTCCTTGGAAAATCATTACAAGGAAAAGTGGTGGGCTGCATCAATAACAATAAAGGGTGCTGGAATTAATAATAGCTCAATTTTGATTTAGCCATTTGTAAGGCATCTTTGCTTTTGAAGGCATAAAACAAATTACGATATCCTTTACGGAAATCATCCCATGCATATACAGCATAACCGAGTAAATCTTTTTCAATTAGTTTAGTCTCGTTATTTATATACCAAGCTTCATAAAATTTTATCATATTTATTAAATTGGGCATTGTAACAGAATCACACATCCATCGCTTAATCATCACCTCTTTTCCTGTTGCATCAAAGTTAGACTCTACT
>CAYQDP010000222.1:0-5112 GCA_964416235.1 uncultured Flavobacteriaceae bacterium
AATGTAACAACATCAGTAGAGTAAACCGGATTTCCTGACATATTGAAATCTGCAACTGGTTTTGGATTAACTGTAACAGTTTGTGTAACTGTTCCGGTACAACCATTACTAGATATTACAGTTAAGTTAACCGTAAAGCTACCAGAAGTTGTGTAAGTATGAGGAGGATTTTGTATAGTGCTTGTTCCGCCGTCACCAAAAGTCCAAGCCCACGATGTAATACTTCCTGTGCTTACTGTTGATGCATCATTAAATGTGCCCAAAGTACCAATACAAACATTGCTGAATGTGAAGTTAGCAACAGGAGCAATGAATACAGTAACCGGTTGTTGTACGGTATCTGTACAGCCGGCGGAGTTAGAAGTAATCAATGTTACAGTATACGTGCTACCAACGGTATAAGTATAGCTAGGATTTTGATTGTTAGATGTACCTGATCCATCGCCAAAATTCCATGTGTAAGACGTTACAGTTCCTACCGGAGTAGAAATATCTGTAAATGATACAGGTTGGTTTGCGCAAGCATTTGTAAATGTAAACGCTGATGATGGAGCATTAATGAAGTTTACATTAATTGTGTCTCTGGCCGGAATACAGCCTTTGTTATTTGTTGATTCTAAAATCAGTTGTATCGATGTACTTGCTGTATCACCGGAACTCGGTTGATAAAATCCATTCAGTGTTGTATTATTCGGATTGAATGTTCCTGTTCCGGTAGATGTCCAGAATCCTGTATTTGTAACACCTGTGATATTTCCGTTAAGTGGAATCACTGCATTCTTACAAACATTAATATCTGCTCCTGCAAACACATTTGGTCCTTTTAATACAATGAAGGTAACCGTATCAGAAGTGTTTGCACATCCGCCACCGGAAGAAGTTAACACAAACGTCACACTTCCCGAAATGGTATCGTTACTACTCATTGTATAGGTAGTAATTAAACTGCTTGTATTTGCAATTGTTCCTGTACCTAATGAAGACCAAGTAGTATTATAACCCGGAGTTACTGTTCCTGATAAAGGTAACACTAATGCACTTGCACAAATTGTATCATTTGGTCCTGCATATACAACAGCAGGATCGGTTACGTTAACTGTAATTGTTGTAGCTGCACCATCACAAGCCCCAATTGTTGCATATACCGAATATACACCTGCAGTTAGAGTAGAAGCATTTGTAATTGTTGGGTTTTGAACAGATGATGTAAAAGAGTTTGGTCCTGTCCAGCTGTATGTAGTAGCACCTACTGCTGACGCTCCTAAGTTAATTGTTGCACCCACACATAACGGTGAGTTCGCAGTGGCAGTTGGAGCAGCAGGCGTTGAATTTACAGTTACGCTTATTATAGCCACTGTACTTGTACATCCTCCAAGAGTTACTGTTAAAGAGTAATCACCAGATGCAGCTGTTGTTGTATTCATGATTGTTGAGTCCTGTGTAGCTGCAGTAAAGCTATTCGGACCGGTCCAGCTATAAGTTCCACCCGGTACTGATGTTGCTGTTAAGCTTAAAGTTTGTCCTGCGCAAATTGGTGAGTTAGCACCTAATGTTGGAGGAGCAGGCGTTGGATTTACGGTTACACTAACTGTTCCATAAGGACCTGTACAACCCGCAACTGTAGCCTGAACGGAATAAACTCCGGCAGATAACGTAGTAGTTGGTGTAACGGTTGGATTTTGAACAGATGCTGTATAACTATTTGGTCCGGTCCAGTTATAAGTTGCGCCAGCAATAGTTGAAGCGCTTAAATAAATATCCTGACCTTCACAAATTGGAGAAGTTGCGGTAGCAGTTGGTGCTGCAACCGGCGGACTAACCAAAACGCTTACGGTTCCACTTGTTCCTGTACAACCTGCAACAGTTACGTTTACCGAATAAGTTCCTGATTCTAGTAAAGTAACGTTAGTAATTGTTGGGTTTTGAACCGAAGAAGTAAATGAGTTAGGTCCTGTCCAATTATAAACTGCACCTGTAATGTTAGATGCGGTTAAACTTAAGGTTGCTCCAACACATAACGGTGAGTTACTTCCGGCAACTACCGGAGCAGGTAATGGATTTACTGTAACTGTTACTAATGCGTTGGCACTAGTACATCCTCCGGATGTAACATTTACTGTATACACACCTGCAGCTAAAGATGTAGTTGCTACAATGGTAGGGTTTTGAACGGTTGAAGTAAATGAGTTTGGTCCAGTCCAGCTATAAGTAGTTCCTGTAACTGTTGTAGCACTTAATAAAAGAGTCTGACCTTCGCATAACGGTGAGTTCGCAGTGGCAGTTGGAGCAGCAGGAGTTGGATTTACAGAAACGGTAATTGTTGCTGTTGGTCCATTACAACCTGATACGTTGGCTTGCACAGAATAAACACCGGCAGATAAAGTTGTTGTTGGTGTAACAGTTGGATTTTGCACAGAAGCAGTAAAGCTGTTTGGACCAGTCCAATTATAAGTTGCACCCGGAATATTTGAAGCAGTTAATAAAATATCTTGTCCTTCACATAGTGGAGAATTGCTTCCTAATGTTGGTGCAGGAACAGGAGGATTAACTACTACGTTTACTGTTCCTGAAGAGCCAGTACATCCGGCAACTGTAACGTTTACCGAATAAGTCCCGCTTTCAGATATTGAAACAGGAGATAATGTTGGATTCTGGACACTTGATGTAAATGTATTGGGGCCGGTCCAGCTATATACGCCACCAACAATTGTGTTGGCGGTTAAACTTAGTGTTCCGCCTGAACATAATGGTGAGTTACTTGCAGGTACAACAGGCACAGGAGTCGGATTAATAACAACAGTAACTGTACCAACAGGACCAACGCAACCTGATACTGATGCGCTAACAGAGTAAACTCCGGCAGCAAGAGTTGTTGTAGCAGGAATGCTTGGATTTTGTACACTTGATGTAAATGAATTTGGTCCTGTCCAATTGTAACTTGCAAATAAAATTGGATTCGCAGTTAATAATAATGTTTGCCCTTCACATAGAGGTGAGTTACTTCCGGGTGTTGGAGCAGGAGGTGTTGGATTAACTAAAACGTTTACTGTACCTGATGGACTTGCACAACCACCTACAACAGCACTTACGGAATAAACACCCGTTGCTAATGAAGAAGTAGAAACAATGGATGGATTCTGAACGTTAGCAGTAAATGAATTTGGTCCGGACCAATTATAGCTGGCCCCTGCTATAGAGGAAGCGGTTAAGAAAAGTGTTTGTCCGGAACATAACGGTGAGTTGCTTCCAGCAGTTGGAGATGGAGGTAATGGTGTAATCACAACGTTAACGGTTCCCATTGGCCCGATACAACCCATCACATTGGCATTAACCGAATAAATACCTGTTGCGGGTAATGTAACACCTGTGATGGTTGGATTTTGAACAGATGAAGTGAATGAATTTGGTCCAATCCAGTTGTAAGTAGCACCAGCAATAGTAGATGCTCCCAAGTTCAAGTTACCTCCAATACAAACCGGAACGTTTGCAGTTGCAGTTGGCGCAATCGGAGGATTGTTAATGGTAACACTTAATGTAGTAACCGGACTTGTACAGCCAGCTAATGTAGCACTGATTGAATAGGTTCCGGCATTTAAAACTGAAACACCCGGAATAGTTGGGTTTTGTGTTGTTGATGTGAATGAGTTTGGTCCCGACCAATTGTAAGTAGCACCTGCAACTGAAGAAGCAGTTAAACTTAAAGTTTGACCTGTACAAATTGGTGAATTGCTTCCAGGTGTAGGTGATGCAGGAATAGGATTAACTACAACGTTAATAGTTCCTGTGGCGCTCACACAGCCTAAAGCTGTTGCATTAACCGAATAAACACCACTCGCAAGCGTTGTTGTTCCAACAATTGTAGGGTTTTGTGTAGTTGAAGTAAATGAATTCGGGCCGCTCCACGAATAGGATGCTCCACCTCCTGCATTTGCAGTTAAACTTAAGGTTTGTCCTGCGCAAATTGGAGAGTTGGAAGTTAAAGTTGTAACTGTTGGAGTATTATTCACAACAATGTTAATTGTACCCGGAGGGCTAGTACAACCAAGAACGGTTACGGTGGCGGAATAAGTTCCTGCGCCTGCAAGTGTAATGCCTCCGATAGTTGGATTTTGTACCGCTGATGTAAATGAGTTTGGCCCACTCCAATTATAAGTTGCTCCGGCAACAGTATTAGAAGTTAAACTTAAAGTTTGTCCAACACAAATTGGAGAAGTTCCACCTGCGGTTGGAGCAACAGGATTTGGGTTAATGGTTACTGTAATTGTCGCGGCAATACCTGTACAACCTGCAACAATTGCCTGAACTGTATATACACCCGCAGCTAAAGCCGTAACGTTAGAAATTGTTGGGTTTTGTAAAGTTGAGGTAAAACCGTTTGGGCCTGCCCATTGGTAAGTTGCTCCGGCAACCGGACTGGCTGTTAAGCTAAGAGTTTGTCCGATACATAATGGAGTATTCGCTCCCGGAGTTGGTGGCGGAGGAACGAAAGGCGGACATGTCACCATGTTCATTTGATAATCGCGAACCGTTTCACTTAATAATTTACCACCACGGTATTCTTGAACTTTGACACCAAAAACAAATTGTCCGTTAGTATTAGCAACACCTGTCATTAAACCGGTTGATGAGTTAAGGGTAACAGCAGGAGCCGGTGAGTTAAACGGACTGTTTGCACTATAGTTAGGGATGAATGTTACAGGGGGAATTAATGCAGTATTATTTGGGAAAGTGGGAGCAGGCGCATCGTTATAAGGCGTATACATTGAGTACACTAGAACGTCACCGTCTCCATCAGTTGCAGCTTGATTTACTGAAAAAGTATTGGTTGAACATAAAAACAGTGGTGGTAATGCAGAAAAACTAGGATTACTATTTGGGACAAACGTGTTGTCGTAAATAGTTACCATATCATTCGCGTAAATTTTTGTAGCGGGTGAAGTGGCGTTAAATGTATAATGGATGAAAACCTGTATGGTATTTCCAATTAAACCGGGTTGAGTAGAAAAAACAGGAGATACGAAGTTTCCAAGCAATTGTCCGTTAACTGCAAACAAAGTTTTCGGACCACCGTTTAGTGAGTAAAATATTTTAAGTGAGTCGCCATTGGCCATT
>CAYQDP010000223.1:0-5086 GCA_964416235.1 uncultured Flavobacteriaceae bacterium
ATTATATCCCGCTTCAATAACATGATATCATTATTGATAGCATCGTTCCACTCACCAATCAATTCTATAATAGCAAATCCTTCTTCATAATCACTGAATAAAACTTTAATATAGAGCGTTTCACTGCCTATGTCATCCCATTGCGGGTGTATGTAGTAATTATAAATAGTATTCGAGTATTCAAATTCGCTGTATTCACGCCCATAGAATGGCGACTGCTCGTCCTCGGAAGCAATGTATAAATGTCGCCAATTATAAAAAGGTTCAATGGTGTGCATGCTACAAAGGTAGTTAGTTAAGTGTATTTTTCTTGTAATTATTAGAAAAAACAAGGATAAAACAGTGGATTTATACACTAAAGCCATTTAATAACCTGCCCTCAATTCCTCTCTTAAATGAGGGTTATTCATTATATTTGTGCTTATCTTGAAAACAGTTATTGATAGCGCATCCTCGTCCACATTTAGTCTGGCCGAAATAGTACGTTACAGAGGTTTGTTCTGGAATCTTTCCATGCGCGATGTTTTGGTGCGTTACAAACAAACAACCATTGGTGTGCTTTGGGCTATCGTTCGTCCCGCCATCAATATTGCCATCTTCGTTTTCTTTTCTCAGTTTATAGAAGGTGGTACCGATTTAAATGCGAGAATTGTAAATGTAGGTGCAGGTATCATCATTTGGACTCTTATTTCTACTTCGGTTACCGATGTGAGCAATTCCTTACTTTCCAATTCAAATATCCTCACTAAGGTTTATTTCCCTAAATTAATTATACCACTTTCAACGCTTACGGTTTGTTTAATTGACTTTATGATTTCCTTTATCATACTTACAATCTGTAAAATTATTGTCGGAGGTATGCCCGGTCCTGAATTTTTATTGTTCCCTGTATTTGTCTTGTACGGCTTACTGTTTTCATTTTCGGTGGGATTAATATTCGCAACCTTAAATGTAAAATACCGTGATATAAAATTTCTCTTACCATTTCTCCTTCAGATTGGTTTTTATGTTTGTCCGGTTTTTTTAAGTTCTTCCTTTTATCTTGAGAAATTACCCGCAAGCTTAAAGCCCATATTTTTAATGAATCCTTTAGTAACTGTTATTGAAGGTTTCAAATACTGCTTTACAGGCAAACCTTATGAGCTTGAAATAATTTATGTTGTATCCGGACTAGTTATTACAATTGTGATGGGCTTATTCGGATTGCGTTACTTTACCAAATTTGAAAAAACATTTGCCGACTATATCTAATGAGTGATATTATCATAAAAGCGGAGAATATCGGTAAACGATATAAAATCAGTCACCTTGCCGGAAAGGAAAAGGAGGATATGTTTTTTAAATCGTTTGCATCAAAGGCAAAAGCTTTATTTAAACCAAAAGAAGAGATTGAAGATTTTTGGGCATTGAAAGATGTTTCTTTTGAAATTAAAAAAGGAGATCGTGTTGCCATACTCGGAAGAAATGGCGCGGGAAAATCTACTTTATTGAAGGTACTTAGTCGTATTGTTGCGCCTACAACCGGACGAATTGAATACGACGGACGAATGGCCTCTTTATTGGAAGTTGGTACAGGTTTTCATGGTGATTTAACAGGACGTGAGAATATTTATCTCAACGGTTCAATTTTAGGAATGAATAAATTTGAAATCGATCGTAAGTTTGATGAGATTGTTGCATTCAGTGAAATCGAAAAGTTTTTAGATACTCCTGTTAAGCGTTACAGCAGCGGAATGTATGTTCGTTTGGCTTTTGCCGTTGCCGCTCATCTTGAACCTGAAATTTTAATTGTGGATGAAGTATTAGCTGTTGGTGATGCTGCCTTTCAGAAAAAGTGTTTGGGTAAGATGGAAGAGGTGAGTGAAAATGAAGGTAGAACAGTTTTGTTTGTGTCTCATTCCATTTCTACGGTAAAGAAATTATGTAACTATGGCATTATGCTGAATAGCGGTAAACTCGTTCATCAGGGCGAAATAAATTCTGCCATCAGTTATTATGAGAATTCACATTCACAAATTTTTAATAGTGGTGAGGCAGGCTATAAATATTTTAACGATAAAATAAATACAGATAAGTTTAGCATTAAGTCCATCCGTTTATGTTCATTGAACGGAAAGGAAATGGAGAATGCTGTCACGTATCAAACTTTAAAAATTGAAACGGAATTTTATTCGCCGCGCGAAGTGCAGCACGGTTCTATTAATATTTTCATCAAAACCACCAATGAAGTGGTGGTGTTACGTTTTGGTACCTCACCCGACCAGGGATTGGATTACCCTTTTAAGAAAGGGTTAAATAAAATAACATTAACCGTTCCAAAATTACCATTACCACAAGGGCAATATGTAGTAAGTGTTGGATTAGCGGTTCCAATGAGAGAGTGGTTGTTGGAGCGTTCTGATTACTTTTTATTGAATGTTGATGAGAACGATATTTTTAACAGTGGTTATCATCCTATTCTGGATAATTCGGTAGCCGTTACAGATTATAGTTGGCAAATCGACTGAAGATGATAAAGAAGATTTTCAATCATATCAGAAATTTTTGTTACAATCGCGTAGCACATAATCCTGAGCTTACACGCTTATTGATTCATAAAAACCGCGATTACGTTATTGATGAGTTGTTTAAATATCCCTCGTTCATCAATAATGGTCATTTACATTTTGAAAAGCTTTTTAAGATAGCGGAAGATTATAAACTGAATAATGAATCGGGAATTATTTTGGATGTTGGCGGAGCTGATGGCGTTACTGCAGTAATGTTTAGCAAAGCATTTAAAAATGCTTCTGTTCATGTATTTGAGCCTTTAGAGGACAATATTCCCCAATTAAAGAAAAACATTCAGGCTCATTCGCGTATTAAGTTGTTTCAAATGGCATTGGGTTCTGAGAACAAACAAACTAAAATCAATATTACGCACCGCGTTACTTCATCATCGCTTTTAAATATCAATACTTCTGAATTGAAAGATGATTATATGAGTAGTCAGTTGGCTCCTGAGCGTGAACAAACTATTGAGGTGAATACCATTGATAATTTGGTAGCGACTTCTCAAAAGGTTTTGGTTCTTAAAATGGATGTTCAAGGGTATGAGTTGGAGGTTTTAAAAGGGGCAAAGAATACGTTAAAGAACACGTGTTTAGTAATGGCTGAGTTCCAAAATCATAAATTGTATGATGGAGCTCCGATGTATCATGATTTAGATAAATTTTTACTTGAGAATAATTTTACGCTTATGCAATTCATTCCCTCTTTAAGTGAAAAGCACAAGCAAATGGAGTGGGATGCTATTTATATCAATAACAGTTTGATTAAATAATTTGAATATACTCTACATTATATTGCCGGTTCATAATCGTAAAGAGCTTACTCTTGAATTCATCAACTCTTTACTAAAACAGTCCTATAAAAAAATCAAATTGATTTTAGTTGATGACGGCTCAAGCGATGGAACCTCTGATGCTGTAAAAAAACTAATTCCCGATGCCGTTATTTTAAAGGGAAACGGTGATTGGTGGTGGGCAGGAAGTATTCAGCAAGGATATAAGTGGATTAAAGCGAATGTGAAGACGAATGAGGGTGTTCTCATTATTAATGATGATTTGGTGTTTGATGAGGATTATTTGCAAAAGGGAATGAACTATTTAGAATCCAATCCCTCTTCTTTAATTCTTTCAGCGGCCTACAGTAAGCACAACCATGATTACCTTGAAGATTGCGGGGTAATTTATGATTTTAAAACCAGTGAAATGAATACAATGCCGGTAAAGCAATTGGATGAGTTGAATTGTGCTTCTACCCGTGGATTATTCATGACAACAAAGGATTTTATGAAAACAGGAGGTATGCATCCTGTTTTATTGCCACATTACTTTAGTGATTACGAATTTACCATCAGAGCGAAAAGAAAATGCGGTTTAAATCTGAAATGTTTTTTGGATTTAAAAGTGTACATGGATAATTCTACCAGCGGAATTCGTGAAATAGAGTATAAATCGTTTAGTGAATATGTAAAAAAAGCCTGCGATAAGCGTTATAAGGGAAGTCCGGTTTACACCTTTAATTATTTCATGCTTGCTTTTCCTTTTCCGCACAATGTTAAGTTAGCTTTTCCATACTTAAAGAATTTTTTAAAAACTTCCATTCGTTTAATATTTAAATCTTAGAACTTGAAACTCGCTCCTGTCATATTGTTTACTTACAACCGTCCTGATCACACGCTTCAAACATTACGCGCCTTAAAAAATAATGTTTTGGCCGACCAATCCGTATTACATATTTATGTTGACGGATTAAAGGAGGGTGCAACTAAAGAAGCAAAGGATAAACAGGAAGAGTTAAAAACGATTATCAAGTCGGAACAATGGTGTAAGGATGTGGTCATTCATGAGTCTGATAAGAATTTAGGTCTTGCTAATTCAGTAAAGAAAGGTGTTACAGAAATTGTAAATCAACATGGAAGAGTGATTGTATTGGAAGATGATTTAATTACAGGAAAATATTTTTTAAAGTTCATGAATGATGCTCTTGAGATGTATGAAAACTCTCCGGAGGTTATTTCAATAACAGGGTACATTTATCCTGTAAAAAGATTGATGCCTCAAACGTTTTTCCTTAAAGGCGCTGATTGTTGGGGCTGGGCAACCTGGAAAAGAGGTTGGGATTTATTTGAAAGTGACGGAAAGAAACTTCTTAGCCAATTAGAACAAAACAATTTAATCGACGAGTTTAATTTTTATAAATCTTATCCGTATGCACAAATGTTACGAGATCAAATCGAGGGTAAGAATGATTCCTGGGCTATTTTATGGTATGCTTCCGCTTTTCTAAAAAATAAATTAACGCTTTATCCCGGAATTTCCATGGTGCATAATATTGGCATTGATGGTTCGGGTATGCATAGCGGTGCGTTTACAGATAAGTTTGATGTAAAATTGAATAATAGCGAAGTAAAATTGCAATCTGTACCAATTAAAGAAAATGAGCGCTCAAAGGTTTATATTGCAGAGTATTTTTATGAAGTTTTTGGGACCAAACCCAAAACAACCAAAGAAAAAGTTGTTTTAAAGATTAAGGATATATT
>CAYQDP010000224.1:0-5066 GCA_964416235.1 uncultured Flavobacteriaceae bacterium
AAAGAAATTAGCACACATTCCATTTTTAAGAGCGCCAATTTTATCACTTTGATTAATGAATGCAGCAGGATTAGTGGTAAGCGCGCGTAATGCAGTTTTTTCGCTTAAGCCATGTGCAATAGCTTTACGAATATTCGGCAAAAATTGTTTGATGTCTTTTAAATCAGCACTTGTAAAACAAAACTGCATCATGTTTTTTTCAAACGCTGCTGCATTAGTTGGAGCGAGCTCCCAATGTTTTAATTCTGCCAAAGAAACTTCAGCGGCATCAAGAGGGTCTTCCACATCAGGTGCGTCCGGATAATTAACGGGAAGGATAAATTTTGAGAAAGTAGATTGTAAATCGCCTATACGTTGATATTCATTGCCGCCACCTTTAAAAATATATTTCACACCAAACTCTTTGCCAACATTAGCAGCGCGCAACGCGTTGTATTTGTCCCCGGCATCAAAAATAGCAGGCAATTGCATTAAATTATTAAATGCGTCAAGCGAAATATTGTATTCTGTTTTTGTTGAATTTTCTTTATACCATTTTGCATCATAGTAAGTTTGGCGTAATAATGCAATGGCTCCGGTTAAAGAGCCAGGATATTGCTCAGGAGAATTTCCTTTTTTAAAGGAATAAAACGCAGCTGCTTTATCTTTAATGATTAACTCGTTTTCTTTTTGATCAGCCAGATGAACCAGCGCTCCACTTCCACGAACGATTCCGTCTTTTGAAGAAGTTAGCACAACACCGATTCCGATTTTTAATAATTCAGCAGCCTTGTCTTTGTTATAAGCAAAATCTTTATGCGCTTCTACATCTGATCTTATTGCCGGATTCCATCCGTAAGCTCCTTTTTTTATCTCATTAGGAGGTCCTTGTCTTTTTGGATCTTTAGATTGATTTGCCTCCGGTAACCCAAAATTACTATACAAATCTATGAAGGAAGGATAAATGTGTTTCCCTTTTAAATCATAAATAATTGCAGACGAAGGTATATTTGCTTTTTCCGCAGCTGTAATGATTTTTCCATCTTGTATTACCAAGCTGCCATTATTTATAATAATGTCCTGATCAACATGGATTACAGCATTAGTAAAAGCATAAATGGTGTGCACCGGATGTGGCGCCCCGTTATTGGGGAAGGTGGTTTGCGCTGCGCCTCTTTGTGTAAAGAACAAAACAACTGCAGCAAAATATATTCTTTTTAACATCGTTTTAAAGGTATCCAAATATAATATAAATTGTTAATTTTGGATAAAATAAAATCTCATGTATAAAGCATTCTTACATACACATTGGTTAGCAGTAACCTTGTTTTTTTTAATCTACGTTATAAAAACTGTTTTGTTGTTAAGCAACAAGCAAGACCTACTCCAAAAATTTACAAAAATCACAAAGGTGCCTGAAATGATTGTGAGCACTTTATTTTTAATTACCGGTGTTTACATGTTAACTCAAATGCCTGAAATAAAAACCATCATGATTGTTAAAATAGCATTAGTGTTAACGTCCATTCCCGTTGCAATCATTGGATTTAAAAAGGGCAATAAAATTTTAGCGGCTTTGTCGTTATTAATGATTACAGCGAGTTACGGCTTGGCAGAGATGAGCCGTAAGCACAAGGTTGCAGTTCCTACAGATGGAATTGCTTCTAACGATGGTAAAGCATTATACGAGGCAAATTGTAAATTATGTCATGGTGATGATGGAAAGCAAGGGGCAATGGGCGCAGCTGATATTTCAAAAACAATGATGGATGCTGCTACGATTAAACAAACCATTTTAAATGGTAAAGGAAACATGGTAAAGATTGAAATGAGTGAAGAACAAGCTGCAGCCATTTCTTCTTATGTTGAGAGCACCATTAAAGGCAAATAGAACTTATTCATGAAATCCGATTCTTCTTCGACAACAGTTCAGCCTAAATTGGCAGTGTTAGTCGGAGTTATTTCTAAGCTTCAAGACGAAGATCACTCAAAAGAGTATTTAGAGGAACTTGAATTTTTGGCTGAAACTTATGGCGTAGAAACCAGAAAATGGTTCACGCAAAAATTGGAGAAGCCTGATAAATCAACTTTCATTGGTAAAGGAAAAACTCAGGAAATTGCGGCGTTTATAAAGGAAAACAATATCGATGTCGTTATTTTTGATGATGAACTTTCCCCTTCGCAACAAAGAAATCTTGAAAAGGAACTCGGAAAGAAAATTCTTGATCGCACTACATTAATTCTTGAAATATTTTCTCAACGCGCACAAACGGCACATGCTAAAACACAAGTTCAGTTAGCGCAGTATCAGTATTTATTACCGCGTTTAACGGGTATGTGGACTCACTTAGAGAGACAACGTGGTGGCACGGGAACGCGTGGTGGTGCAGGTGAAAAAGAAATCGAAACAGATAGACGAATTGTGCGCGATAAAATCGCGGCTTTAAAAGAACAGTTACTTACGATTGATAAGCAAATGGCTACTCAACGAAAGAGTAGAGGAGAAATGATTCGTGTGGCTTTGGTGGGTTATACCAATGTTGGAAAATCAACCATCATGAATTTAATGAGTAAAAGTCATGTGTTTGCAGAGAATAAATTATTTGCAACATTAGATACTACTGTACGCAAAGTAACCATTGATAATCTTTTTTTCTTATTAAGTGATACGGTTGGATTTATCCGAAAATTGCCTACACAATTAGTGGAAAGTTTCAAGTCAACATTAGATGAGGTGCGTGAGGCAGATATTCTTTTACATGTTGTAGATATTTCTCATCCGCATTTTGAAGATCACATTAATGTGGTTCGAGAAACTTTAAAAGAGATAGGTGCAGGTGATAAACCAACACTTTTAATCTTTAATAAAATCGATGCGTTTACTTACGAAAAAAAGGATGAAGATGATTTAACACCTATGACAAAGCGCAATCTATCGATGGAAGATTTGAAAAAAACTTGGATGGGAGCGTTGAATAGTCCTTGTATTTTCATCAGCGCTCAAAACAAAATAAATGTAGATGAACTTAAATCTACCATTTATAACATGGTAAAGGAGATGCACGTTAAACGTTATCCATATAATAATTTATTATACTAATGAATGTAGAATTTAAATACGCAACACTGGAAGATTTACCAAAAATTGTTGCTACATATAATTCTACTATTCCCTCACGTTTGGTAACTGCCGACCTTGAGCCGGTGACCGTTGTAAGCAAATTACAATGG
The DNA here is from genome assembly GCA_964416235.1 of uncultured Flavobacteriaceae bacterium. Taxonomy (GTDB): domain Bacteria; phylum Bacteroidota; class Bacteroidia; order B-17B0; family Aurantibacillaceae; genus JAHEYG01. The sequence continues at coordinate 3,211 of CAYQDP010000224.1, forward strand.
TTCAATGCGCATACAAATGCAAAGCGTCCTTTATGGTTGGTGATGTGTGATAATGAATACGCAGGTTGGATGAGTTTTAATTCCTTTTACGGTCGACCTGCCTATGACACTACTGTAGAAGTAAGTATTTATCTGGAAGAAAATTTCAGAGGAAAAGGATTGGGGAGGGTTTGCCTTCAAAAAGCAATTTATGCGTGCGGCGATTTAAAAGTAAAAAACCTATTGGGCTTTATTTTCGGACACAACGAACCGAGTTTAAAATTATTCAAGCAATTCGGTTTCGAAACCTGGGCGCACATGCCTGGAGTTGCCATCATGGATGGTATAGAAAGAGATTTAATTATTTTAGGAAAAAAAATATCCTGATAAATTTTATCAGGATATTCTCGTTTGTAATAGTGTATTAGATTATTACTTACTTTCTTCTTTTTTACCTCCTAAAAGCGCCAGTTTCATTGCAACTCCTAAATTAAATTCAAGTCCGCCCATGTTCCAGGTTGCGCCATCAGCTTCTGTCCACAATTTTCCGCTTGAATCAGTTAATTCGAGATTGTTGTTTAACATGTGTTTATTATAAGCAACACGGAAAAACATCCCAACATATTTCCCGAAGTATAATTTTGGTGTTACATGAATTCTTAAAATTCCTCCTGCCGCTTTAATACTTTCATTGGTTGTTGTATTAGTTTTAAAATTACTTAGACCATATCCTGCACCAATTAATAAATCGAATTTATCTTTTTTGTTTGCCAAGTGTAAATTCACCATTCCGCAAATGTCGTTACCGCGGATTTTACCACCTCCATAACTTCCATAAGTTCCACGACGGTAATGTACACCAACGCCAATTAAACGCAATAATCCAAATTCAGCATTTACTGATGGTAAGGTTCCAACAATGGCTAAGCCTGTATGTTCTTCATTGTTTACCGGCGAGTAAGCTCTAATTCCATACATTCCAAATCCAAACCCTGCATCTGCAGTGATGGTTCCAAAGCCAAAGCTTTGGGCGTTTGATTTTGTAATTCCTAATAACACAAGTGTTAATGCTACAACTAACTTTTTCATTTCAATAATTTTTATTGAAACAAAGGTGCCTGTACTTGAAGAGATTGGAAATACCCGCTGCTGGGTATATTTAACTGCCCATAATTGGTTTAGAATCCAGGGAGCGGGAGTCGAGAGCATCGCGCAAACCGTTACCTACTAACATAAATGCTAATACAAGTAACATAATTGCAATACCGGGAATAAAAGCTAAATACGCTTTATCTACCAATACATAACCTCTGTGGGCGTTGATCATTTCTCCCCAAGATGGAGTAGGAGGTTGAGCGCCTATGCCTAAAAAACTTAAACCAGCTTCAGTTAATATAGCAGAAGCAAAATTAGACGCAGCAATTACGATTACCGGACCCATTACATTTGGTAAAATATGACGAAGAATAATGCGCATGTTTTTATAACCTAAAGCGCGACCTGCTTCTACAAATTCTTTTTCGCGGATACTTAAAATTTGTCCTCGCACAATACGAGCCACATCTACCCACATCGTTAATCCAACGGCGATAAACACCTGGAATATTCCTTTCCCTAAAACTAAAGTGATGGCGATTACAAGTAATAAAGTGGGAATGGACCAAACCACATTAATGTTCCACATGATGAGGTCGTCTACTTTGCCACGGAAATAGCCGGCTAAAGCACCCAATAAAATTCCAATTACAATAGAAATGACAACGGAGATAAATCCAACACTTAATGATATTCGTGTTCCGATCATGAGGCGGCTTAATAAATCACGTCCAGCTAAATCGGTGCCTAATAAAAACGTTTTGCTGGTAAGGTGAGTCTCT
>CAYQDP010000225.1:0-5066 GCA_964416235.1 uncultured Flavobacteriaceae bacterium
AATTTAACGCTATAGGCAAATGTCAGATATCCTGTATTTGAAGTCATCAATCCGGTTTGATCAGAGTTAATCATTCCACCAACTGATGCATTTTTTAATTTCTTCAAAGGACCATACAACGAAAGCATGTATGTTTTAGGAGAACCTTCAAATCCCACCCATTGGTTACGATAAAAAAGATTGGCTTGCATATAATCTTGCGAACCTATAACTCCGGAATTATACGCATATGCATTGAGTAAATAATTGGAGTACAAATTTTGTTGTTGAGCGCTTAATGAAGAAGCGCCGGCTACTAACAAAACAGTTGCTATGATTTTGTGTATCTTCTTCATTATTTCATTATTAAAATTGTTCCTTTAAAAATATTTTCTTCACGATTTGGATCGTTCAGATTAATGATGTAATAATATGTGGAGACGGGTAGTGGATTACCTAAATAAGTTCCGTCCCAAGGTATTTCATATCCTTTTGAATAAAACAAACGTTCGCCCCATCTATTATAAATTTCAATTTCCGCGTTTGGATAAAACGCATTAATGAAATCCAATCGCCAAATATCGTTTTTCTGGTCGCCATTTGGTGAAATAGCATTTGGTATCAACTCATTAATTTCTTCTTTAATATTATTGATTGAAATTGTTTTGGAGCTTGTAGCAGGACAACCAAACTGGTCATACACAGTTTGAACAATTGTATATGTTCCATTTGATAAGTAAGTATTTGTCGGATTTTGAATCGTGCTTGTATTTCCATCTCCAAAATTCCAGCTCCAGGCCACAGAATTTTGAGAGACATCAGTAAAAGTGACAATAGTTGTTAAGTTAATTCCTGCATTGTAGTTTAAGATAAATCCTGCAACCGGTGGCGGTGTAATATTGATTGATTTGATAATGGTATCCTTACAACCGTTATTTGATGTTACGATATGGAAAATGGAGTAAGAGCCAGGGCCGCTAAATACTACGGATGGATTCGCTAAAGATGAAGTTGGCAATGGCGGCGGTCCCGGATCATTAAAATTCCAGAAAAATGATTTCACAGTATCGGGAGATGCGATGGAAGAACTGTCTTTAAAATTAATTTGAAGGAATGACCCAAAACAAGAACGGGAATAAGTAAAATCAGATGATGGCAAATGATTTACTTTCACAACCTTTGTTGTAGTATCATAACAATTAAATGAGTTTCTAACGATTAGTTGTGCAGTATAAGTTCCGGATGTAGTATAAGTATAAACCGGACCACTAACGGTTGACGTCCCTCCGTCACCAAAACTCCAATTCCAACCCGCTAAAGTTCCTGCAATTGGTGCAGAGAAATCAATGAATGTAGTTGCCTGATTTAAACATACAACATTAGATGAAAAATTCGCAAAAGGTTTGTCTTTAAAATCAATTCTAACCTGATCGCTTACCGACAAACAATTTCCATTATTTGTTGATGTTAGATTGAGTACAACAAAACCGGCTGAAATCTCCGCAGGAGTAGGTATATAAGTTGGTGTTAAAACACTGTTAGAAGGACTAAAACTTCCACCTCCTCCACTCCATGTTCCGGTAGAAGTTGCGCCTCCAATAATTCCGTTTAACTGAACAGCGCTATTGTTTTTACAGCTAAATAAATCCGGACCGGCATTTACATTTGGTGAAGGTGTAAAGAAAACTTGAATACTATCTTTCACCGGATAACAGTTTCCATTATTAGTAGAAATTAAATAGATATAAATGCTGCCGCTTGCAATATCGAGTGGGCTTGGTAAATAATTTGTACTTAAAGCAATATTACTCGGATTAAATATCCCTGTTCCGGAGGTTGTCCATTTTCCGGTAGAACTACTGCCACTAACCGAACCTAATAAAGAAATGGTAGGATTATTCACACATAAACTCATGGTAGTTGGGCCGGCATTCACTAAAGGAGGTTTTGTAAATGTAATTTTCACTGTGTCAGTTTCAGCTAAACAAATCCCGTTATTAGTAGAAGTTAATACCAGATTCACAGAACCGGCGGTTGTATCAGCTGATGATGGTACATAAAACCCATTTAAAACAGTGGATGTTGGCGCAAAACTTCCGCTTCCCAAAGTTGACCATTGTCCGGTAGATGTAATTCCGGATATACTTCCGTTTAAACTAACGGTTGCGTTATTGCCGCACTTAATTTGATCAACAGATGCATTTACCAAAGGTTCCTGTAACACAACTAATCTCAGTGTATCAATACGTGAAGTACAAGGACCTGTTGATGTCAAAATTAAATTTATATAAGGCTTTGACACCGTAGCAATATCAAGTAAGCTCGGTACATAAACGTTATTTAAGGAAGTGGTTGGCGACGAGAAAGTACCAAAACCATTATTGGTTGACCAAACACCGGTAACATTTCCACCTCCAACAACACCGTTTAACGATAAAGATGTGTTCGAGCAGATAGTTGCATCCGGTCCGGCCGCAACCATCGGATATGAAATCCATTCAGAATGATACGCATAAGAACTTCCTGATGGCGTTGATCCTTGATGCGTTCCAAAACCATAAATATCGCCTGTATTTGTAATGATGTTATAAGAACCTACAGGAACTTGTGTTAAATTAAAATTTACTCGAGCACCAACTACAGTACTTGATGTTCCGGGAACAATTGTAAAGGCAGAAGCAGGAATTAATGAGGCATTTCCGTTTAACTGAAAATTACCCTGAAATCCGTTTCTTGTAAAAACGTTTACCGCAAACGAATCTGCAGAAGTTCTGGTAAAGGAAGTTGAATATGTACCTGCACAATAGAAATGAGGAACTTGTGCTCCGCTTAATTTACATCCATGACCGGTTACATGAATTACATAAACCGGCTTCGTTGATTTAATGTATGTTAATTCCTGTGTAATATTGGCACTATATGTTTCTCCTGTATTAATTAAAGTTGAAACAGTTGAAGTTCCATTTGTAAGCGTTATACTTGTTGAATTAACTGTTGCGAGAATAAATACCTTATCGTTACCTGTTTCACTTTTTGTAATTACAAAATCATTTCCGGCATGATTGGAGTTAGTAATTTGATCGGCAATTGTACTTGTACAGCCACCGTTAATTAAACCGGAAGAACTAACAGTAACCGCAATAGGTTTATCTGCTGAAATAATGGAACCTGCTAGCTTTGTAGGAGCTGTTGTAGATGTATCCTGACAACTAAACGATTCACCTGCATTTAAAATCACAGGGAAAGTAACATCTTTAACATGTCCTATAATATTAGCTCGTGGGGTGATTAAAATTGTAGTGTTGTTTTGTGAAGCCACTATATCAATGGCTGAAAAAGATTTTGGTGTTGTTGCGGCAGAACTTCGCCATTGATTTTGAAAAGGTGTATAAAAATCGGTACCTAATGATTTTTGACCTTTCAAACTTATCATTTCTTTATTGGTAGGAGACTTTATACAATAAACCGCAGAAACATTGGAACTTGTACTGATATAAATCCCTCTGGTAAGAACTGAATTGGTTGGAGTACTTTCAACAGAAGCAATAAACGGAGTTAAATCAACTGAATCTACTGAATTTGCAGGAATATTAATGGTTATAGGTGTGAATGTACCATTGGCGGGCTGACGTAGATAAACTGTACTTGCAGAACTATACGTTGTGAAGTACATTTTTATCGGACTTTGTCCGAGACCTGCGGAAATATCCGGGGCAACGAACCAAAAAGAGGTGTCAATTTGGGCTTTAACCGGGGCAAATCCAAGAACTAACAAAAAGAATAAGTATAGTTTTTTCATACTTTATACCGAGGGTTTTTAATTTTTCCCGAAGTTACTGAATTTTATGTTTTTTTAACTGTAAGTTATTAAATTACCGTTAATTTTACAAACTTCATGCCAATAAATCGACAATCAATCGAATCATTTAAGAACCTTGAGTTGTTAGCAAAAAAGGTGGTTGAAGGTTTTATTACCGGTTTACATAAAAGTCCATTTCATGGTTTTTCGGTTGAATTTGCCGAACACAGATTGTACAACACCGGTGAAAGCACTCGCCATATTGATTGGAAACTATTTGGCAGAACCGACAAATTATTTGTTAAACGATACGAGGAAGAAACCAATTTACGTTGCCAAATTGTAATTGATGTGTCGTCTTCCATGCTTTTTCCAATTGATTCTGAAAACAATAAACTTCATTTTTCCATTCATGCGGCGGCGGCATTAAATGAATTGTTAAAACAACAAAGAGATGCAGTTGGACTAACGCTTTTCAGTGATAAAATTGAACTTCATCTTCCCGCTAAAGGAAGTCCGGCGCAACAAAAATTGGTTTATTCAAGTTTAGAAGACTTATTGAAGCGAAAAGAACAAAACAAAACAAGCTCAACTGTAACTGCATTGCATCAGATTGCAGAAATAACACACAAAAGATCTTTAATTGTTATTTTCAGTGACATGTTTGAAAATTCCGAGTCGCATGATGAATTATTTTCAGCATTGCAACATCTTAAATATAAGAAACATGAGGTTGTATTATTCCATGTGAATGATAAGGCCAAAGAACTGGATTTTGATTTTGAAAACAGACCTTATCATTTTATTGATTTAGAAACGGGCGAACAAATAAAACTTAATCCAAAGCAAATAAAGGAGAATTATATTGCTGAAGTTCAAAAATTCACTAATTCCTTAAAGCTAAAATGTGGACAATACCATATTGATTTTGTCGAAGCCGATATCAATCAGGGTTTTAATAACATTCTTTTAACCTACCTTATCAAAAGAAACTTAATGTCAAAATAAGGCCCTTCTTTAGTTGATTATGCTTAATTAGCTGATTTACAAAATATTAATTAATACCTTGCTAAACTATTTTAGGTCGAACGTATGGGATTTTTTTTTATTTTTAGGAACTTATTTTAAATCAACAAAATAACCAACCTATAACAGATTTTAACCGTTCTGTAAAAGAACCAGAGATTTATCATTCATTAACTTATTAAATATACAAATATGAAGTGTTTCTACCGTAACCTTATTGTAGCTGCTTTGTTCTCGCTGCTCGTTCCTTTCAAAGGTTTTG
>CAYQDP010000226.1:0-5063 GCA_964416235.1 uncultured Flavobacteriaceae bacterium
CAATTAGCCAATAAAAATAAGCTGGCACAGCAAGAACTGAAGTAATGGGCAACCACTTATAAAATTTTAACGGCCACCCTCTAATTTATTTTTTGAGATAGCCTTCAGAACCGTTAAATTTACTGACTATGTCGAGTACTACACAAAGCATAAAGGCACCCGTTGCCGAACACATGCGCATCTTTGAAGAAAAATTCAGAGGTTCCATGAAAAGCTCTGTGCCCTTACTTGACAAAATCACCAATTACATCGTAAAACGAAAAGGGAAGCAATTACGCCCCATGTTTGTTTTCCTAAGTGCACAAACTGTAGGTGCCATCAACGAAAGCACTTATCGCGCCGCAACATTAATCGAATTATTACACACTGCAACATTAGTGCATGATGATGTAGTAGACGATAGTAATGAACGCCGCGGATTTTTTAGTTTAAATGCACTTTGGAAAAATAAAATCGCAGTTTTAATTGGCGACTTTTTATTGTCACGCGGTTTGTTATTGTCGTTGGATAATGATGATTTTCATTTACTGAAAATTGTGAGCACGGCGGTAAAAGAAATGAGCGAAGGTGAATTATTACAAATTGAAAAAGCACGTCGTTTAGATATTTCTGAAGACAAATATTACAATATTATTCGTCAGAAAACAGCCAGTTTAGTAGCCGCGTGTTGTTCCTGTGGGGCTGCTTCTGTTACACAAGATAAAAACACCATTGAGAAATTTAAAGAGTTTGGCATTCTTACAGGAATGGCCTTTCAGATAAAAGACGATTTATTTGATTTTGGTTCGAGTGAAGAAATCGGTAAGCCTACCGGTATTGATATAAAGGAAAAGAAAATGACATTGCCTTTAATTTATGCTCTTAATCAAAGTACTTGGTTGGAGAAACGCAAAATCATTAACATCATTAAAAATCATAACACCGATTCGGATAAAGTAAAAGTGGTGATTGATTTTGTAATTGAAAAAGGAGGCATTGCTTACGCTGAAAAAGTAATGCACGACTATAAAAACAAAGCTTTAACCATTTTGAAAGAATTTCCTGAATCCCCGTCGAGAAACAGTCTTGAACTATTGGTAAATTATTCGATTGAACGTAAAAAATAAATTTATGCTTAGATTCATTTTCATTTTAACCGGATTAATTTTTCTTGCTTGCAATAGCAACGAAACTAAAAATGAAGAAAACGAAACGCAAACAGCGGATACCGTTAAAGTATCCGGACTAAAAAAAACCGGCGACAACTCTTATTTAATTGAGCCGCCCGATACAGCTTACACGGGCGATTATGTAGACAAATACGAAAACGGTAATACAAAATTCAAAGGCTTCTTTCGTTTTGGTAAACGCCACGGACAATGGATGGCTTGGTATGCAAACGGTTTAATGTGGAGCGAATGTTTTTATGACAAAGGATTAAAACACGGCGCTAATAATGTGTATTACGAAAACGGAAAATTACGTTACTCCGGATTTTTTAAAAATGATTTGCGTGATAGCATTTGGGTATTTTACGATGTTAATGGCGTAGAAGTTCAACGCTCGAAATTTAAGAACAACGAAGAGGTACCCCTCGCAAAGTAAGGACTGGCGCGGCTTCCGGGGCATTCGATTTTAACACTTATGTCCGATTTTAACACATCTAAAACCATTTTTCAGACCATTTTTGAAACCCTTTTATTTTGTTTGGGTATAACCTAAACAGAATGCTGATAAATTACTTTCATAGATATTGGAGAAAATTTGTTCGTTCGGGTCTCAGTAAAGTTGATACACCGCACGACCAGAAAGGCTTGCTCTTTATTAATCGCATGAGTGTAATTAACGTTTTGTTGATGATAGGATTTTCAATTACTGCACCACTCTTTGACTTGCCGGACGTATTATATTTTACTTTGCCATTCATGGCCGCCTTTGGGCTTCCGCCATATTTTAATAAACTCGGTTATTTAAATTTCAGCAGGTATTATTTCGCGATAATACCTGTTGTGTTTTTGGCAGGCGTGTGCATACAAAACAGCGCAGAGTTAGGCGATAAATATTTATTGCTAACCTCTGCTGCCATTCCCATTATCCTATTTAAAGAAAAGAAAAGCATTTACATTTTATTTAGTTTAAACATCATTGCCTTTTTTTTCATTACCTGGTATCAATCCCGCTTTGAGCCATTGGTGCAGATACCCGCCTATTTAAAAACCATTTATTCTACATTCTCTTTATTAATTGTATTCTTTGTCATCTTCTTCATCATACTCAGCTTTAAAACCAGCAGTGAAGAATATGAAGAAGAGTTGGAAGAAAAAAACAGAATCATCTCACAAAAAAATTCGGAAGTGCATGATAGTATAACGTATGCTAAACGCTTACAGGAAGCCATTATGCCACCGGTGGAAGAAATTTACAACTCAGTAGATGAAAGTTTTATTTTATACAAACCAAAAGACATTGTTGCCGGTGATTTTTATTTTGCCGACAAACAAGGCGATTACTTTTTTGTAGCCGCCGCCGATTGCACCGGACATGGTGTACCGGGAGCGATGGTGAGCGTAGTTTGCAGCAATGCGTTGAACAGAGCGGTGAATGAATTGAAATTAGTTAAGCCCGGTGAGATTTTAGATAAAGTAAGAGAATTGGTAGTAGAAACATTTCAGAAAAGCCACCATGATGTAAAGGATGGCATGGATATTTCATTGTGCGTGATTAATCAGAAGACCTATGAAATTGCATGGGCGGGAGCGAATAATCCTTTGTGGTATTTAAATGAAAACGAAGACGAATTAAAAGAAGTAACCGCTACCAAACAACCGGTTGGAAAAAGCGAAGATTACAAATCATTCACCACACACGTATTTAATTTAGCTAAAGGCGCCATGTTGTACTTGTTTACCGACGGTTATGCCGATCAGTTTGGCGGACCCAAAGGAAAAAAATTCAAATACAAGCAACTTGCCGATTTAATAATTGCCAATCGTAAATTACCGATGCGTGAACAATGCAAAATTTTAGAAAACGCCTTTACCAACTGGAAAGGCAATCTCGATCAGATTGACGATGTTTGTATTATTGGGTTGAAATTGTAGTTTCTAATACAATATTATTTTAAATACATACGGAAATGCCGAGTGAGGAACGAACCTCGGTATTGATGATGTGTGCATCATTGGTCTCAAACTTTAATCTGAGCCTAACCCTTCTCCTCTCAGGAGAAGGTGCCACGTAGTGGCGGATGAGGTCTCACAACTCCACGAACACTTTGTTCAATTTTATTTAATGCTACAAATTGTGGCAAGACCTTTCATTTTTTCATCTATAATTTTGTGAGGAATTTATTTATGCGTTAAGTGAATAAATAAAAGGTTTAGAATCTTGATGTTCCAATTTGGAACATCAAGATTGGAGGTGCCAAATTGGCGCCTCCAATTCTAAGGTAACGGGGCACTAAGCTTTTTCACAAAATAATTTTAATTATGAAACAAGAAATAATACATCAAAGCATCGAAAACAAAATTTTTGTGATTCGAGGCCAAAAGGTAATGATTGATAAAGACTTGGCAGAATTATATGAAATAGAAACAAGGCTTATTAATCGTGCCGTAAAGCGAAGTTTAGAACGCTTTCCGGAAGATTTTATGTTCCAATTAAACAAGAATGAACATAGTTCTTTGATATCCCAAATTGGGATATCAAAAAAAGGAAGAGGCGGAACACGAAAATTGCCCTATGTTTTTACAGAATACGGGGTTTTGATGCTCTCGAGTGTACTAAACAGCGAAAGAGCTATACAAGTTAACATACAAATCATGCGCACCTTTGCGAGGATTAGACAAATGCTTAGTGACAATACCGAATTACGATTAGAGATTGAGCAAATAAAAAAGAAAGTAAACAACCACGATAAAAACATTGAAATCGTTTTCAGATACCTTGATGAATTATTGGAGAAAAAAGAACAACCTCTCCAACGTAACAAAATTGGTTTTTGATACACCATTGTAGGTGTCACATTTTGTGACACCATCTTTTCAAGGTAAACTAAAAATGATTAAATTAGCTATACCAAGTAGGGCTCACAAAATCACCCCAATCTTGCAAAAATTGCAAGCTTAGGATGAAAATATGGCTCCTATAAGGGAGTTAGCGTCAACTCTTTCGCAACCGACCGTTGACAAAATAAATTAGATAGTTAACAAACAAAAAAAACAGACAAACAATGAGTAAAAAAACAAAATTCGCAATCACGACAGTTTTAATACTTCTCACCAGAAGTTATGATGCTTATTGCACATACCAATTGACACCAGACCTTAGTAAAGAAAGCAATCCGCTTGTGACAGTCGTTGGCATTTCTTCGTGGACACCACTTTTAATAATACTTAGCGTATTGACTATTTATGCAATCTATGCGTATTACATCAGCGTATTTAAACCTTTTAATTTTTTGCCGACAGAAAAAGGGTATTCTTTCGGAAATGTAGCTGCGTATACTTATTTAGGTTACAAGGACAGTTGGATTTCTATTCTCTACAAATTTCCTAAAGACCTAAAAAGGTTTAACCATTATATGGGGCGCATCTTGACTATACTCCTTATTTATGCAGGCTTTGTTTCAACAATTATGTGGCTACTCATTAATAACACAAATTACTACAAGACCATTCACAGCGTTGCCTTAGTTCGAACAATTTTAATAGGTGGCTGTTTTCTAATTATTTACTTATGGCGCAGGTCGCTTTATAAACAATATTTAGCCAACACAAATGAAAATTAAACGGGACAGTTTATTGTGACAATATTGGCAACTTATGGATAGGAGCAGACGGAAACGGAGTAACTAAATACGATGGAAAATTTTTTACAGAATTTACGGGACAGAAATATAGCAGCCGCTAACATGGGGTTTGCGATAGCGGGGGTTCCGTGCTTCGCAGACACATTTGTGCAAGGTGGAAGTTCAGTTCTCCGTATGAAGTTTAGTGCTAAAACTCCCCGCCATCGCAAACCCCCGAACCGTTAGGCACAATTAATGACGACAAGACAAATAATCATTCAAATAGCACTAATGT
>CAYQDP010000227.1:0-5033 GCA_964416235.1 uncultured Flavobacteriaceae bacterium
AGGTTAACCCCCTCGCCCTTTGGGCACTCCCCCTTCGCAGGGGGAGAAGCTGTCCGTTGCTATAACGGCTTAATTACCACGACTGATTTCTCCCCTGCTAAGGGGAGATGTCCGTAGGACAGAGGGGTTTAAACACTAAAAGAACACAATAATAATCCATACCTTTACCCTTATGAACTACACCTTTTCACATACCGGCGATTTTGAAATGAAAGCAACCACCTTCTTTGGTTTAGAAGAAGTATTAGCTGCAGAATTGCGTAAACTCGGCGCTAAAGATGTAGAACCTTTTAAACGCGGTGTTTCTTTTACCGGCGATTTGGGCTTTATGTACAAAGCTAATTTTTGTCTGCGTACAGCTCTAAGAATTTTAGTTCCCATTTACAAATTTGAAGCCTATAACGAACATCAGTTATACGATGGAATAAAAAAATTCGATTGGTCGCAGTTTATGGGAGTGGATGATACATTGGCGATTGAAGCCGTTGCCAACTCCGATAACTTTACACACAGTTTATACATCGAACAAAAAACCAAAGATGCCATTTGTGATCAGTTCAGAGAGAAAACCGGAAAGCGTCCGAGTGTGGATTTAAAAACACCGACACTCCGTATATACGTGCATATTTTCAGAGATGAAGTAAGTGTAAGTTTAGACAGCAGTGGCGATATTTTATACAAGCGTGGTTATCGCGAAGACATTGTTGACGCGCCCATTAAAGAAGTATTAGCGGCAGGAATTGTATTAATTAGTGATTGGCAACCGCATTTACCTTTGATTGATGGTATGTGTGGCAGTGGTACACTCGCTATCGAAGCCGCTTTGTATGCCAATAATGTACCTGCCGGAATTTTCAGAAAAGATTTCGGATTCATGCGCTGGAAAAATTACGACGAAAAATTATTCGAAACGATTACCGAAAGCGCCATTGGCAGAATTAAAGACGGAGATGTAAACATTTTAGCCAACGACATCAGTGATAAAAGTTTAAACATAACCAAACACAATGTTGAAGTAGCTAAAGTGGATGATGTTATCAGCTTCAGCAGAAAATCATTCTTTGATATCAAAGTAGAGAAACCCATGGGAACCATTCTTCTTAATCCTCCTTACGATGAGCGTATGAAAAAAGAAGACATTGTAAGCTTTTACAAGCAGATTGGCGATAAATTAAAAAAAGATTTTGCCGGTTGGACCTGTTGGATCATTACTTCCAATTTAGATGCCGCGAAATTCATCGGCCTTCGTCCTACCCGTAAGATCACCTTATTTAATGGTTCTTTAGAATGCCGTCTCTTCAAATTTGAGATGTATGCCGGTACCAAGAAAATCCATAAACTGCAACCTAAAGAGCAGGAATAATTCATTAAGAATTCTTTTATTTAAGCATTTAACAGCTGATTCATTTAATGATTAGTTTGTGAATTTGCTGGATTCCTGTCAAAAATCAGTTATTTTATTCGTAGGAAGGCAAGCACTGTAATTAATAATATATTAATTTCGTTCTAGATTCATTCTATAATTAAATCCCCATGAAAAAAATTCTCACATTATTCACCATTGGATTGCTTGCAGGAATAAATGCTCCATTAAGCGCTCAACACATAAAACCTGTATTAAGCAACGAAGGAAAATCAGGCTCCGCCATTAAATCAGCGGAATTCACTGTTGTACGTAGTGGTGAGACTAATGTTATGAGTGCAGATTTAAAATGGTTACCCATCTTAAGCAATAAGTGTACAGGAAGAGTACATCAAATTCCTGATCAGGAAAAAATCATAGCTATCAAAAAAGAGAAAACACTCTTAAAGCAAAATCAATTAAATAATCAGAAGACCTTACAAGAAGAAAATTCGTCTTTAAGTATAACACCCGTTATGGGAACCAATTTTTTAGGTAATACAAATAATGGCATGTCACCCATGGATAATTCAATTGCTGTTTCAGCGAATTGGATTGTGAGTGTTGCCAATACGACAATTGAGTTTGATGATCTTACCGGAAGCAACACTTATTACAATGACATTCCTACTTTTTTTAACGACCCTGCTATTAGCAATGTATGTGACCCTGTTGTAATATATGATTCAGGAGCCGACAGATTTATTTTCTTTGCACAAGAATGCGCCGGAAATTCTTCTAACTCTTATTTATTAATAGCGTTTTCTAAAAGTAATAATCCAAATAGCGGATGGTGGACCTATAAACTAACCGGAAATCCGATCAATAATAATAAATGGTTCGACTATCCAAAACTTGCTGTTTCCAATAACGAATTATACATTACCGGGAATTTATTCTCTAACAATCCTGGTGGAGTTTTTGACCAGGCTATTTTATATCAAATTCAAAAAAACAATGGCTATACAGGTGCCAGTATTTCCTGGCAATATTGGAGTAATATTCCCGGAACACCATTTACACTTTTACCTGTATCATGGGGACAAAGCGGAAATTACGGTCCCGGTTGTTATTTAGTAGCCAGTATTCCAGGAGGTGGTTCATCCGTGAAATTATATGATCTAACGGACGACATGACTGCCACTAACGAACAATTAAATTACTATTCTGTACCTACATCAGCTTATTCGCCGGCCGGCGATGCTTCACAGCAAGGCACATCCTGTTTATTGGATAATGGCGACTGTCGTACCCTCAGTGGTTTTTACTTAAATGGTAAAGTTCATTTTGTATTTCATTCGGATGTAGGAAGCGGATGGAACGGAATTAATTATAACCGACTCGATGTAAATACAAAAACAAATCAGCGTTCTACCTTCGGATCGGTTGGTAATTCTGATTACTCTTACCCAACTGTTGTGTCGTATGCAACCAATCCAACGGATGCTTCAGTAATGATTGGATTTGGAAGAAGCAGTTCGGGTATGTTACCGGAAATAAGGGCCGTGAATTGTGATAATGGCATGAATTGGTCGAACTCAACCTTCATTAAAGGAAGCAGCGCATATGTAAGTTATACATCCAGCACCAAAGAAAGATGGGGTGATTATACCGGAAGTACAAGAATGCATAATAGCACCAATCCATCGGTTTGGATTAATGGTATGTTCGGAAATTCAAATAACAGATGGGACACCTGGATTGCAGAAATACATGATAACGAAGTTGGCATTAAAGAATACACAACTAAAAACACAGGGAAAATTTATCCGAATCCGGTAGTAGAAAATTTCAGTGTAGAATTCATATTAGAATCAGCTACGCAGCTTACTATTGAAGTGATGGATGCTAGCGGCAAAATGATTAAATCACTTTATCATGGAAAAGCTCAGCAAGGCGTAAATATTTTCACTTTCAATAAAGCCAATTTGCAAGCAGGAACATATTTTTTAACTATTCGTGACGAATCAAAACTTTACAAAAATGAAAAAATTATTATTAGTCAGTAATATATTCCTTGTGCTATTTATTGCAGCTTACTGTCATACCAAAACAAAATCGAGTGGTAGTGCAACTACAAATTCAAGCAATAAAGACGCGGTTAAATCAACAACAAACACGGCTGTAATTCACGGATCAGCTAATCAAGCACAATTAGACTCCATTAAAAAGGCTAAAACCAAGGAGAAGAACAAGTAATTTTTCAAAATCTACACTTTAATAATTTTCTAGCTCTAACCAAAAGAGCAGGTAAAATTATGTATATTTAATTTATTAAGTGCCAAAGCATTTGTAAATACTTATTTCTGGCGCTTAAACAGTAGTAATCAATAATACGCACTATTTAAACAATGAACTCCACAAAAATCAAACTTATTCTTGCTTATTGTTTCCTATTTGCGACACTAATTTCTAACGCGCAAAATTGTGATTGCAAAAGTAATTTTGAATGGGTTAAAAAAACCTTTGAAGAAAATGATGCAGGCTTTGAATACGCCTTAAAAACAAAAGGTCAACAAGCATATTCTGATCATACCAAACGAATTTCAGAAAAAGTACAAAACGCTAAAACAATAAATGAATGCGGAACTATTTTATACGAATGGCTTACTTTTTTCCGATCGGGACATATTGCAATAAGTCTTAGCGAACAAATCCAACAAAACAACAATTCAAAACCCGCTAAAACATTTTCCGATTGGGAAACTTACACTATCAAAACCGATGATTTCAAAAAGTACTTAGATAATAAAAAATCTGCCGACTTTGAAGGTATTTGGGTAACAGAACCCTATAAAATCGGCATCAAAAAAGAAGGTGATAAGTACATTGGCTTTATCATTGAATCGGGCGCTGAAACCTGGACCAAAGGTCAAGTAAAACTAAAGTTCAATATAAATAAGGACGATGCAAGTTCCGTTTTTTATATGCGTGACCATTCGCCGGTTGAATCCAAAAACGTAACACTTATTGGAAATAATCATTTGCAGATTGGCAAAACTACATTAACAAGGATTTATCCTAACTTGGAAGATGAACCAAAGTATACACACTACTTTAAAGCTTTAAATGCTAAACAACCTTATATTGAACAATTAAATGCAACCACATTGTATTTAAGAATTCCATCCTTTAATGATAATTACAAAAGGAAAATCGATAGTGTTCTCAATGCTAATAAAGGAAAAATTACTTCCACAAAAAACCTCATTATTGATATCAGAAATAATGGCGGTGGAAGTGATGCTTCTTACAGCGAAATAATTCCATACTTATACACAAATCCAATTAGAGGCGTCGGTGCAGAATATCTGTCAACAAAACTTAACAACCAACGCATGCTTGATTTCATAAACAAACCCGAATATGACTTTGATGAGGAAGGAAAGAAATGGGCGAAAGAATCGTACGAGAAATTAGAAAGCAAATTAGGGCAATTTGTAAATTTAAATTCAGACGCGGTTACTATTGGTACTTTAGATACTGTTTATCCTTTACCGCAAAATGTAGGTATCATTATAAATGAAGCGAATGGCAGTACTGCAGAACAGTTTCTTCTGGAAGCTAAACAAAGTAAAAAGGTGAAATTATTTGGTGTAACTACATTTGGTGTACTTGACATATCAAACAT
>CAYQDP010000228.1:0-5028 GCA_964416235.1 uncultured Flavobacteriaceae bacterium
TTAAAAAGGCCATCGATTTTGGATTGAAACAATACCCTTATTCAAGTACGCTTAAAATCAAACAAGCCCAATACTTAAGCAGTCAGCATTTTACGCAGGAAGCTCTCGCTTTGCTGAATGAAGTAGAACAAACCGAAAGCAACAACTTTGAGTTATATATGGCCAGAGGTTATATCTATAGCCAAATGGGATTGGGCGAGCAAGCGATTGAGAATTACAAGAAAGCATTACCCCTTGCCGAGTATAAAGATGAAGTTTATTTGTCTTTAGGTGTTGAGTTCTTAAATGAAGATAAGCCCGATGATGCTATCTATTACTTGAAAAAAGCATTAAAGATAAATCCACGTAACGAAGTAGCCTTAAATGAACTTTCCTTGTGTTATGATTTAACCGGAAAATCAGAAGAAGCTATTTCTTTCTTTCTGGATTACATTGATGAATTCCCTTACAGTTACTACGCTTGGTTTAATTTAGGCTTGGCTTATAACAGATTTGGTTTATATGAAAAGGGAATTGAAGCTTACGATTACGCTATTGCCATCAACGAAAAATTCAGTTCTGCCTATTTCAATAAAGCTAATTCTTTAGCGCAATTGGAAATGTACCGTGAAGCGATTGAAGTTTATAAAGAAACCTTCAAACATGAAAACAAAGAGGCTTCTACCTATTATTACATTGGTGAATGCCACGAAAATTTAAATGAATTTGAAGAGGCAATTGTGAATTACAATCGTTGTGTAAAGATTGATGCAGCTTATGCAGATGCATGGTTAGGTATTGGGGTTTGCTTAGATGCACTCAATCGTTTAACAGAAGGAATTCATTACATCAAGAAAGCCATCGAAATTAATCCGAATGATGCCGAGTATTGGTATGTGTTTGCAGAAATACAACAAAAACTTGGCTTTCAGGAAGAAGCAGCCTTGGCTTATCAACGCGTTATTGAGTTAGATTATCCTGAGTTTGATGTGTGGTTGGATTATGCACGTTTATTGGATGAAGCCGGCTACTACAAAGATGTGATTGAAACATTAACCGAAGGAATCAAATACTTTCCGGAAGCTGCCGAACTTTATTACCGCTTAGGTGTTATTCTACTTGAAACCGGTAAACGATTGGAAGGTATGGAAGCATTTGCAAGAGCCCTTGAATTAAACTTTAATAAATACACCGATATTTTTGAATATGCCCCGGCTTTAAAAGACGACGCTCAAGTATTGGAATTAATAAACTCTTTTAAAAATTAATTATGCCGTATAACGTTAATCTCCCGTTTTTACCTGAACGCACTCAAAAACCGCGTAAAACCGGCATGACCATGGTAATGGATAAAGGCATCAGTTTACGTCAGGCTGAAGACTTAATGGAAACCGGGGCCGATTACATTGATTTTATCAAATTAGGTTTTGGTACCTCTGTTATTTCGAAAAACGTAAAAGAGAAAGTTAAGTTGTATCAGAAAAATAACATCAAAGTATATGTTGGCGGAACTTTATTTGAAGCCTTCATCATCAGAGATAAATTTGACGATTACGTTAAATTCGTAAATGAAATGGGGTTAGACTCTGCCGAAGTTTCTGACGGAAGTATAACGATCGATCACGAAAAAAAATGCGAATACATCAATAAACTTTCAAAAAACTACACTGTTCTTTCAGAAGTAGGTTCCAAAGAGGAAGGTGTGATTATTCATCCTGCACGTTGGATTAAAATGATGCAAAACGAATTGGATGCTGGTTCTCATAAAGTAATCGCTGAAGCGCGTGAAAGCGGAACGGTTGGTATCTTCCATAAAAACGGAAGTGCTCACACTTTATTGATTAATCGCATCGTGAATAAAATCAAATTAGAAAACATCATTTGGGAAACACCACAAAAATCGCAACAAGTATATTTCTTAAAATTATTCGGGTCAAATGTAAACGTTGGAAATATTGCCGTGGATGATATCATTCCTTTAGAAACTTTACGAATTGGATTAAGAGGCGATACTTTTTTCACTTTCTTACCTGAAAAATTCAAACAAACAACCTAAGAAAAAACACAATGAAAGAAATTTCTGCACAAGAGTTAAAAACCTTAATCGACAGCAAAGCGAATTTTCAGTTAATTGATGTGCGCGAACCACATGAATTCGATGAAGTAAACATTAACGGAGAATTAATCCCGATGGGCGACGTGATGGATAATCTTGATAAGGTTGCAAAAGATAAACAAGTTGTTGTACATTGCCGAAGCGGCAAAAGAAGTGCTGCTGTTATTCAGGCCTTGGAGGCTGAAGGTTATAACAATCTTTATAATCTTAAGGGTGGAATTCTAGCCTATATAGAAGAAGTTGGCGTTTAATTTGTTTTTTATTACTCATCATGGTTGAACTGTTCAAACACATTATACATCTCGATTTCGATTGGTTGTTCGCTAACTATGGTACTGCAGTTTACGTGGTACTTTTCCTGGTAATTTTCGTTGAAACCGGATTGGTCGCGATGCCTTTTTTACCCGGCGATTCTTTATTATTTACGGCAGGACTATTTGCAAGTTCAGGTCACCTTAACATGTTTTACCTTGTCATCCTATTGTTTATAGCCGCTGTTTTAGGGGATAATTGCAATTATTGGATTGGACGAAAAATTGGCTTAAAAGTATTTCATTTAAAATTCAGAGGTAAACCACTGGTGAAGCAAGAATATCTTGATAAAACACATGCATTTTTTGAGAAGCATGGTACCAAAGCAATCATCATGGCGCGTTTTGTTCCCTTTGTTAGAACCTTCGCTCCTTTCGCAGCAGGTGTTGGTGAAATGAATTACAAAAAATATTTAAGCTTTGATGTGCTTGGTGGCGCATTGTGGATTGGTAGTTTAACCACCGCCGGTTATTTATTAGGCGGCGTTGAATGGATACGTAAACATATCGATTTAGTGTGTTTAGGAATCATTGGAGTGTCTGTTCTGCCAATTGTGTTTTCCTACCTAAAAGCTAAAGCAGGAAAAAAATAATTATAATTTGAATCAACAAAAAGCCCCGAAAATTCGGGGCTTTTTTGCTTAATGCGATTCAGTAAATACTATTTGATATTCTTCTAACTCTTTCAAAAGTGGTTCGTAAATCTCCTTTACAATTGGGATTTGAACTCCACTTAATTTAAATTTTCCCGTTAGGAAATTTTTCACGGTTATCGCCAAAGGCAATCCTACTGTTTTTGCCATTGCCGTATGATCTTCATTATCTCCAATAACAACCAAAGAAGAATTTAATTGATGATTCTTTCCATTCAAAGTATATTCAAATAAATGCTGCATAACAATCATGTCCTTATCGCCATGCTTCAACTTCCATTTTTCTTCCAATAAACTTTGCAGCAATTGTGCCGGTGTACCTTCATTTAATTTTATTTTCTTGTTGCTGAATAATTCAAGATACTCCATCTTTTCTTCTATATCCCTACTCCACCCAAAACCAACAAACTGCTTTAAGCGCTCCTTAACAGTACCTGAACCTGATGGCAAAAATGAATTTAATAAATCTGTGTAGGTCATTTTTGATGTGTCATGAATTTTAGAAGTATCATCTGTTAATCCAAGTTTCACGAACACATTCCACGCTTTACAATACCCTTCTTCTCGCAAGGTTCCCCTTAATAAGGTTTTAATATTACTCAAGCCGTAAGGTTCTTTATATCCAATGCTATCGCGATTAGCGTATGCATCAAACTTTCCGTAGCCATCAACAACAATAGTTTCAATCTGATTAAATAATCGGTTATAAGGGATAAACTTTATCTCACCGTTATGTAAATATTGTGCCGTGCTTTGTCCTGCTAAAACAACATTTCTGGGATTCCAGCTGAATTTATAACCCCAGGGATTATCATTACTCTCAGGGGCCACTAATCCTCCGCAGTAAGATTTAAAAGAAGTTATTGTAGCGCCTTTTTCTTGAAGTTCATGAATGATTTTCATCGCCGACGCATGATCTATTCCGGGATCTAATCCAATTTCATTCAATAACAATAATCCTTTAGAACGAGCTTCAGCATTCAATTCACGCATATCATTACTCACGTAACTCGCGGTAGCCAAATGACGACCTAATCGCACGCAATCATGAGCAACTTCGCCATGCATGTTTGCAGGCAACATTGAGATTACAAAATCGTTGGCCTTAATGAATGCTTCTCGCTCTGCCTCATTATTCACATCAAAAGTAACAGCCTCTCCGTGAGGAGAATTTTTAACCCTTGCCTGTGCCGTAGCCAAATTACTATCGGCTACAGTAACTTGCCAATTATGGACCGGAGCTTGCTTTAATAAATACCCAATTAAACTTGATGATGAGCGACCTGCTCCAATTACTAATATTTTAATCATAATTCTGAATTGAACACAAAATTAAACTTAAATTTGCTCTTATCAAGCCATGAGCTTTATTCGCATTCATATTATTTATTTACTGATTTCCATTTCAGGGCTTTTACATGCACAGCAGATTAATGCCAATCTGGTAGTTATAAATCCTAATGGAAAAGTTTTTACTTTATATGTTAATGATGAAAAAGTAAACGCCGAACCTCAAGCGATTGTAAAAGCTTTTAATGTGCATGAAGGCTGGATAAAACTTACAGCGGAATTAGAAGTAAATTCAACTAAAGTTACCGATTCCATTCATTTAAAGAACATAGATAAATACAATAATAAAGAAATCACTTTAAGCATCAATGAAAAAATAAAAGAGAACAAAAACAGTTATAAATTCGAGTTCATTTCAATTGGCGAAATTTCCGGCCCCGCTATTCCAATTGTACCTGAATTACCTGTAAACCTCAGTGTTTTGGATGAAAACAAAAAATTCGGGAACATATATGAAATGAATTTCAGGAAACCGATTTACATCAATAATTATGATAGTGCGTCGGCAACTTGTAAAGTTGAATTGGATGATAAGGATATCGACTATCATTTGTTCTTGCTGAAGAATACAAATGATTATTCTGAACGCATAAAATACACCAGACGAGCTGTATTATTT
>CAYQDP010000229.1:0-5023 GCA_964416235.1 uncultured Flavobacteriaceae bacterium
CGGGTTAAATTAAAACCTGAGACACCTAAAAACGGATTAATGCGAGATTGTTGTTTTGCGTAATAATATAAAACACCTGCATTTAATTGCGGTAACATTTGTGATTGACGTTTAAAGTTTTCATTACTTGAAACTTCAGTGTTAAACGAACCTCCATTTGCACCTGTATATTGGTTATCCCAAGTGTACAACTTATACTCTACTGATTTTTGCGTAAAACCGCCTTGTAAACCAAATGCCAAATGATGTGATTTCTTTTTATCTAATGGCACAGTATAGCCGGCTGATAACATTGCTTGAAAAACATTGTAGTTACCAATACCTGCACGCATATTTATCACCTGAATTCCAAATCCCCATTTACCCTTTGGCATATCTGCGCTTATTAATGCTGTGTTAAAGGGTTTATACGCAACAGAGTTCCATTGATTACGATATTGCGCATGCACACGGAATTTCGCGTCAATAACACCTGTCATTGCCGGATTTAAAAACAAAGGCGCACAATCATATAACGATAAATGAAAATCCTGAGCCTTTGTTAAATTGCCAAAAGCCAATAGAATTAAAACAAAAAACTTAATTATCTTTTTCATGTTACTATCTTAATAATGTTACATCTCCGGTTTTACGAACCGACTTATTGTTAAACATATCTACATCTAATACCCAAACATAAACACCGATTGGAGCATCTTGACCTTTATACTTACCATCCCAGCCCACTTTCTGATCTGTGGTTTCAAATATTAATTCTCCCCAGTTATTATATACTCTGAAATTCATATTTTCAAAAGGACCACCTTTCACAAACAACAAATCATTATTGCTGTCTCCGTTAGGTGAAAATGCTGTAGGTACCAATGGTAATAAGGTTACAGAAATTTCCTTTCGTGATGTGTCTGAGCATCCGAAATTATCGGTAATTACTAAAGTAATTGTATAGTTTCCTTGGTTTTGATAGATATTTGTTGGGTTTTGCGAACTTGCTCCACCTCCATCACCAAAATCCCAATTCCAATTTACAATGGTAGAAGCAGGTGTACTAAAATCCGTAAAGTAAACAAGCTCTTGTGCTAAGGTTGGGTTATTCGTTAATGCGAAAAATGCATTTGGTCTCGGCCTTACATTAACTGCTATATTAACTGAATCAGAACACCCCTTATCCGTCACAACATTCAAGTTTACATTATAAATACCGGATGCTGTGTATGTATGAGCAGGATTTGCAGAAGTACTTGTTCCACCATCCGCGAAATTCCAATCCCAATTTGTAATCACATCTACGCCCGCTAAAGAAGAATCTTTAAACTGTATAAGTTGCCCCTGACAGGCAGGTCCGTACGTGAAATTCGCATATGGTAAATTATATACTGTTACATTTTTCACAACGGTGTCTTTACATCCATTGTTGGAGGTAACAACAAAGGTCACTGAATATGTATTTGCCAAGGTGTAACTGTGAAACGGGTTTTGTGAAATCGCTGTTCCACCATCTCCAAAATTCCAACTGTAGTTAGACACAGAGCCTACTGATAAATCTGTAAATTGTACAGGCTTTGTTGCACAGGCTACTGAAAAACTAAAATTAGCAGTTGGTGATGGTATAAAAGTTACTGTTAAAGAATCTCGCTTTGGAGAACAGCCTTTATTGTTTGTAGATTCTAAAATAAATTTCACGTTTCCGTTTATAATATCAGCCGGACTCGGAAAATACGCTGCGTTCAATGAAGTATTGTTAGGAACAAATGTTCCTGTTCCGGTAGAAATCCATTGTCCGCTTGTTGTAAATCCACTCACTAAACCATTCAATTGCACAATTCCATTATTACAGAAACTTGTATCCGGTCCTGCAGCAACTAAAGGCGCTTTTAAAATAACATAAGTAACGGTATCGCTTTCCGGCGGACAAATCCCACCTGTAGAAGTTAGAATAAATTGTACGACACCCGCTAATGTATCCGCACCGCTCATAGTATAATTTGGATTTAGAATTCCGGCGTTATTAAATGCGCCAGTTCCTGTTGTTGTCCAGGTTCCTGTTAGTGCCGAGCCGCTAACTGTTCCTGTTAACGCAATAACACCCGCGCTTGCACATATGGTATCGTTATTACCTGCTAATACCACAGGCTTAGGTGTAATAAAAACTGTAATACTATCTTTTACAGCATTACAATTTCCATTGTTTTGCGAGGTTAATGTAATTACTAATGAAGATTGAGTTAAGTCGTTTGGGCTTAAAATGTAAGTAGTAGACATTAATGTATCATTCGGAGAAAATGCTCCTGATCCTAATGTCGTCCATAAACCTGAGCTTGTTGCTCCACCTACAGAACCATTTAAATTTACTGTTGGGCTGTTTGTACACACATTAATATCCGCTCCCGCATTCACTGTAGGAGGGTTGGTGAACGTTAGCATTAAAGAGTCCTTAGTATTTGGGCAACCGAAAATACTTCCGGCAGAAGTTAATACTAATTTAACCGAACCTGCAGATAAATCAGAAGGAGAAGGAACGTAGGTAGTTGTATAGGATGTTGGATTTCCAAAAACGCCGCTACCGGATGTTGTCCAGTTTCCACCTGTTGCAAATAAAACAGAACCTGTAATATTTATAGTTGGAATGTTATTCTTACAAATGGTCATGCCCGGACCGGCTTCAACAGCCGGTGATTTACGAATAAATAAAACCACTGTATCCGCCACATTATCGCAATTACCGGTTGATAGTAAAACGAATTTAATTTGAGATTGAGTGGTATCCGTTGGTGTTAGAGTGTAAGTAGCATTGATATTTGTGATTGTAGAAGTATAAGCACTTGATGGTAAGCTAATGGCTGTTGTTCCATTCATCACCGACCAAATTCCGGTTGAGGCTCCGCCATTAATTGCACCATTTAATGTTATTACACTGTTAGTCCCTGTGCAATAACTCATATCGTTTCCTGCATACGAGTATATCTTACGTTTAAAAGAAGACATATAATGAAACAAACCTCCGGTAGAAGTGTTACCGTTAATTACGCCCATTGCAAATACATCCGTACTGTTCGAAAGAAGGTTTGCAGAGTTGACAGGAATTTGAGTAGTGTTAAATTGGATTTGGGCTCCTTGCCATGCACCTGCAGTACCCGGTACAATTGTAAAAGCTGAGGCCGGTACAAGTGTTGAAGAACCATTCAGTAAAAAATTAGCGGGAGTGTTAATAGCACCATTAGTCTTACATAAAATATTTAACAAGAATGGCTGGTTATTATTACGCGTAAAAGTAACAGAATCGGAACCTGCACAGTTTATAGGAGGTAGAATTGCTGCACCTGATTCGCAACCATAACCCGTGGTTTGCCACAAATAAACATTCTTGTTAGCCGTAATATGGGTAAGTGGTTGCGTAATTGTATATCGCTGAACATCTCCTTTATTTATGCTATAAGTTGTGGCTGTTCCATCATCAATCGTGATTTGCGTAAAATTATCGGTAGCTACAACAAAAATACTTTCCTGAGACGCAGGAAACATAAACCCTTTGTTAGCGATATACTCTTTACCAACTACATCAACCGGTACAATTTGATCACCAATTAAATCATAACAACCTCCACCTGGATTTCGAACAGAGTCATCGGCAACCGTTACAGAAATCGGATTATTCGAAACGACAATTGTTCCACCTAAATTCTGTCCGGGAACATTAGTTGCACCAGTAACATTTTCAACTGTATAAATATCTCCGGTATTCATAAGAACACTATAGGTAAGATTTGCCACATGTCCCACCACATTACATTTAGGAGTAATCCAAACTACCGTATTAGGTAAGGTAGCAACAATATTAATTTGTTGTCGAGGTTGTGATATAATGCCATCGCCATTCAAATCACCGCCGAGAGTTTGATTAAACCAATTGTTTTGAAATGGACAAACGAATTCTGTTCCTAATCCATTTCTTCCTTTCAACGAAAATGTTTCAGGATTATAAAAAGTATTTGCTCTGGTAACAACATCATATACAACTGTAATTTCTCTAGAAGAAGTAACTTTTAAACCATAAGGACGAACAGAATTAGCAGGTCGAGATTCTAAAGAATCATATCCAAAGTTAGTTACACCCGCCGCTGCATCTCTCCAAAATGTATAATCAAAAAATCCGGAAGCAGGAATAGTGAATGTTGTATCATACTTATTTGGTAAAATAGCTGCCGGTTGTCGAATACGCACACTGGTACCTGATGGCCCTGAAATATGCATTTTAACTGCGTCACGCCAAGTATGGTCAGGAGTTACCCAAGGCGCGGCAAACCAAAACACTGTATCAATCTGTGCTAACGAAGTAAATGACTTCATTATAAAGATTAAGAATAATACGATGAGCTTAATTTTTTTCATTTTGATCTATTTATAAAAAGTTTATTCAGGTTTATTTTCTTCTGTCTTTGGAGTCGACTCTTCAGATTTACTTTCCTCATTTTTTACTTCAGGTGCTTTCTTTTCTTCTTTCTTTGGTGGTGCACCTTGCGAATCATCCTTCTTCTCTTCTCCTAATACCGGCTTTTTATTCTTCAAGTTTTGTTTTACACTATTATCAATGATTTTGAATTCTTCTTCATCCGCGGCGGTAATTGATTTCTTTTTAATAAAGTTATAGCTTAAAGAAATTTCATGGCTACAGGAATTGTAATTTCTTAATTTAGAAACTGTAAAATCTGTCGCATAAGCTATACTGAGTTTTTTCATGAGCTTAACCCCAACCATTGCAGCTACCGCATCTTTATCACGATAAGAAGCACCTAACCAAATCCAGTTTTTATAGGTTATACGTAAAGAATACTCCAATTGAACCGGAACCGGTGCATTATATTTCACCAATACAGATGGAGTTATCTCATAATCTGATTTTACTTTAATTTTATAACCTACCATAGCGTAATAGTGCGGTGTTAATCGGCCTTTATCAGCTTGCCAATTCACACGATTATTCAACATATTCATGCTTGATAATCCCAAGAAGAATTTTTCTCCGTGC
>CAYQDP010000230.1:0-5021 GCA_964416235.1 uncultured Flavobacteriaceae bacterium
AAAATTGAGAATCATCAATATTCTGAAACGAGTAAAATTAATATCAATGTAATTTTGCATAAAGCAGTCAAAAATTTTGAGGATTATTTTAAGGAAAAGAAAATTGAAGTAAATATAATTGAACATGAACAAGTTTCGGCGGATATGAATACGTCCTTGACCGAAATTTTAATTAATAATTTACTTCAAAATGCAGTACGGCATAATATTTTGAAGGGCCGAATTAATATTGAACTTAAAAGTAATGGTTTGATTATTTCAAATTCCGGAAAAAACCAAGCTCTTTCAGAGAATCAATTATTTATGCGGTTTAAACATTCAGGAATCTCTTCAGATTCCACCGGACTCGGACTTTCCATAATTAAGTCAATATGCGATTTATACCATATTTCCATACAATATTCGTTTAAAGACGGGCTGCATATTTTTACCTTAAATCTGGCTAAATCAGTTGCTTTTTAGGGTTAAAAAGCAGAGTACTGAGTGAAAACAGTCTAGAAATGAGCCGAAAGCCATAATAAAGAGCGGGCAAAAGGGTTTTAAGCCCCCTGATAAGTACATTTATAATATAATTTATTGTCATGCGTACGTTAAAGAATTTGTGGTTTTTTGCAGTTATTGCCTTCGTTTTTTCAGGGCTTTCAACACAGGCACAGACCAGTTTTTATCAGGATCAGTTTTTAGGTGGTGTAACAGGCGCGGGATATTCTCCTGCCTATTCTCAAACGGCACCAATAACAGGAGTTATTACTGTAAATATAGCACCCGGAAGTACAATCAGACGCGCCTATTTAATTGCAGGACGCTTAGGTAATGCTCCTGCAACTAACGTTACCTTAAACGGAACACCGCTTACCTTCAATGCAACTAATCAAGTAACCGGTCCTTTCAATACCATTTACGGTGGCGCTTCAGGCGTACATGTTATTAATGTTACAGCTATTGTAAATCCTGCAGTAAACGTATACAATTTAGCTTTGCCTACACAAGCAAGTACATCTAATCGTTATCAGGATTTTTATTTATACATCTCTTACGATAATCCAACTTTATCCAGTGTAGCAACGGCAATCTTCCTAAATAATCAAAATTCCGCAAACGTTATGAATTGGGGAACTTTAAACTTCACCTATCCATTTAATACGCTCGCTGGCGATATCGGTTATTCTTTTTTCGGTGGTTATGAGTGTAGTGCTGCAGACGGAGAGCGTTTAATTGTGAATGGAACAAATTTAGGTACGGTTTGGGGACAAGACATCAACTCCGGTATGTGTGGTGGTCCGGTAGGAAGTTTTTACTATCGCAATAATGCGTTAACTGCTTTGAGTGATGATAACGTTAATCAAGCTGTAAACGGACCTGAAGCATTAAGTAACATCGTAGCATTAGTGACTAATAATAGCAACACTTTAACTTTATCGCATCAACACGCGAATGCAAGTGCAACCGATAATCATCCTTGGGGTGCTATTTTTGCTTATGGCAGTTGTGTCAATCCAACCATTACTGCGGTTGCATCTCCAACAAGTGTTTGTCCGGGAAGCCCTGTAACTTTAACAGCAGGTGGCGCCGCAACTTATACTTGGTTACCAGGCTCGGCAACAACAGCTATTGCTAACGTAACACCTACTGCAACAACTATCTATACAGTGAATGCAAAGAATACTGCAGGATGCCTTGGTACGCAAACCGTTATGGTAACTGTTAATCCTTTACCAACTGTTAATGTGGCTGCAACACCATCAGCTATTTGTATTGGTAATTCTTCTTCAATCTCCGCTTCCGGCGCATCAACGTACACCTGGAGTCCGGGCGCATTAACCGGCGGTACTGTAACTGTGAGCCCTGCTGCTTCAACTATTTATACAGTAACAGGTACTTCAACCGCTGGTTGTGTTGGTACAAATACTTTAGGGGTAACAGTAAATCCATTACCGGTTGTTGCTCCTTCTAACAATGGACCTGTATGTGTAGGTGGTGTTTTAAATTTATCAGTAGCCGCGTCAACTTCTTATACCTGGAGTGGTCCTAATACATTTAATTCCAATTTGCAAAATCCTTCTATCACCAATGTTTCTTCCGCAGAAGGAGGAGTATACACCGTTAGTGTTACAAACGCAAATGGATGTGTGAATAGTAATACTACAAACGTTGTGATAAGTCCACTGCCGGTAATTACTCCATCCAATAGTGGTCCTTATTGTGAAGGAACAACCATTCAATTATCGGTTGGAGCAGCTTCAACTTATACTTGGACCGGTCCGAATGTATTCATAAGCAATTTACAAAACCCTACCATTCCGGCTTCTCAATTGGTTAATGGTGGAACTTACTCTGTTACTGTGGCAAATGCCGGTGGATGTATTGCGTCCGGTACAACCGCAGTAACTGTAAATGCTTTACCTAGTCCAACAGCAACTTCAAATAGTCCGATTTGTGAAACAAATGCGTTAAACTTTAACGGTTTGGGCGGAACAACTTATACCTGGACAATTCCGGGAGGTTTTTCATCTAATCAGCAAAATCCGGGAATTACCATAGCTTCTGTATCAAACAGTGGTGTAGGTTCATTAACAGTTGCAGATGCTAATGGTTGTGTAAATACAGTTACATTTAATGTGGTTGTAAATTCAAATCCGGTTATTACGGTGAGCAACCCTACTGCATGTGCCGGACAAAATATTAATTTAACAGCAACCGGCGGAAGTTCTTACGCGTGGGCTGGTCCGCTTGGTTATAGTTCTGCAATGCAAAATCCGGTTATTGCCGGGGCAACTGCAGCTATGGGTGGAGTTTATTCAGTAACAGTAACTAGCGCTGCAGGTTGTAGCAATACAGCTGTTTCAAATGCGCAAGTGTTTGCCTTGCCAAGTCCACAAGCCACAAGTAATGGTCCGATTTGTGAAGGCACGCAATTAAATTTAACAGGTAATGGTGGAGCAACTTATCAATGGAGTGGTCCTAACGGATTTAGTTCATCATTACAGAATCCTTTCTTTACTGCTAATACATCTAATTACAGTGGAAATTATAATTTAACTGTAACAGATGTTAATGGTTGTTCATCAGCAACTGTTGTTGCGGTAACTATTAATCCAATGCCAAATGCATCCATTAATTCAAATGTAAAAGGAGGATGTGCTCCATTATGTGTTACATTTAATGCAAATAGTGCAGCAACCATTGCAACATATAATTGGAATCTTGGTAACGGTATTACATCATCTGCCGCGCAACCACAAACATGCTTTGGAACTACCGGAGTTTATTCGGTTAACTTAATAGTGGCGGACGCGATTGGCTGTTCTAATTCTGCAACATACACCGTTGAAGTTTATCCTCAGCCCGTAGCGGATTTTAATCATGCACCAATTAAACCAATCATTAATATTGATCCTGAAGTAACATTTACCGATGCATCGCACGGAGCACCTGTTGTAGCTTGGAACTGGTACTTTATGAATACTGCGCAATATACTTCAACACAGCAAAATCCAACTTTCGTTTATACTGAGCCGGGGTTGTATGCTGTGGCATTAGTGGTGAAGAGTGATAAAGGATGTTTAGATACATTAGTGCGTACGATTGAGGTTGGGGAAGATTTTGGTTTATATGTTCCAAATGCATTTACACCAAACGGAGACGGAATGAATGATATATTCCAACCAAAGGGATTTGGCATTGTTGACTATCAATTACAAATTTTTGATCGTTGGGGAGAGAAGATTTTCGAAACTAATGATTTTAATGAAGGATGGAATGGAACACGCAAATCAAAGAATGATGTGAAGTACGGTATTATTATGGATGGAACTTACACGTGGTTAATTAACGCGAAAGATGTGTTTGGTAAAGCACATGAGCTAAAGGGCCATGTTACATTAATTAAATAAAGTAATCAGAATTTAATGAAAAGAAATTTTTATATAACTATGAAAAAAGTAATTCTAACTCTCGTCGTTTTTTTAAGCAGTATAGCTTTGTATAGTCAAACAAAAAACGAAACGTTGTTTTCTTACGTACAAAATAATGAAGTAGAAAAGGCCGGCGCGCTTTTAAAAGCCGGCGGCGATGCTAATTATTTTGTGACAGGAACACCATATAAAACCGTAAGCTTACTCATTACAGCGGTACTAAATAAGAATGTGGATATGGCGAAAATGCTCATTAGTAATAAGGCCAATGTAAACTGGCAGGATGATAATAAATGCTCAGCCATTATTTATGCGGCATCAACCGGACAATTAGAAATGGTGAAGTTACTTTTACAAAATGGCGCCTTTACAGGCGATAATAATGGTAAAGGAAAATCAGTATTGTCGGAAGCTAAAGCAAGTGGAAACACTGAATTAATAAATTATCTGGAAGCGCTTATTCAAGCTAAATAGATATCTTATGTCTTCAGAATCTCTTTAGAATTCTGAATTAATATTGTGATATAAAATATTACATCATGAAAAAATTAATCATTACGATAGGAGTTATGTCAGCAGCATGCGGCAGTACTCTTGCACAAGACATTAAAGAATCTGAAGTTCCTGCCGCCGTAAAGGAAGCCTTAAAGAAACAGTATCCCAACGTAAAGGAAGTAGAATGGGAGAAGGAAGGGAATAATTATGAAGCAGAGATTGAGTTAGTACAAGTTTCTATGGATGGAAAAGGTAAAAAGCGCGAAGTTGAGAAATCATTGGAGTATACTGCAACAGGGGAGTTGATACAAACGGAGGAGGAAATTGAAATTAAAACTTTACCTGCTGCAATAAATGAGTATGTAAGTAAAAATTACGCGGGCAAGAAAATCAAGGAAGCAAGTAAAATAACAGAAGCCAATGGAACGGTTAAGTATGAAGCCGAGGTAGAGAAACAGGATTTGATTTTCGATGCAAACGGTGCGTTTCTGACAAAGGAAGCAACAAAGGATGATGACGATGATAAGAAGAAGGATTAAGAGAAGCCCCCCAAGGGGCTTTTTTATTGTATCAAGTTTATATCATACTTCATGCCGTTAAAATCAACTGACG
>CAYQDP010000231.1:0-697 GCA_964416235.1 uncultured Flavobacteriaceae bacterium
ATGCTGTCAGCACTTGGATAAAAAACATCTTTCCCAGCTTTTATTTTTTCTTTCTCAGCTTCTTTACGTTTGTCTTTAATAGTTTTATAAGAATCCTTCAAATACCATGTTATGGTTGCTCCAACCGGTGGATTACTTACATTATAAAATGAAGCACCTTGAAA
Organism: uncultured Flavobacteriaceae bacterium; assembly: GCA_964416235.1. Classification (GTDB taxonomy): domain Bacteria; phylum Bacteroidota; class Bacteroidia; order B-17B0; family Aurantibacillaceae; genus JAHEYG01. Next base: position 165 of record CAYQDP010000231.1, read on the forward strand.
TGATTTTCCTTTATGTCCGTAAGGTGTAGATTCGTTATATACTAAACCATCTTTAATCGGAAAGATGGCTGCTTTTTTATCTAGGTCTTCTTTCTTAATGTTTTGTAATAAACTGTAATCGTCAATTACGTAAAAGCCGCGACCAAAAGTAGCAATGACAATATCGTTTTCTCTTTTCTGAATGGCAATGTCTTTAACGCAGATTGCTTGTGGTAAACCGGCTGTGATTTCAATCCAGTTTTTACCTCCGTTATTGCTAAAGTAAAAGCCAAACTCAGTTCCGCAGAATAATAAATCTTTGTTTTTATGATCTTCAGCCATACTGTACGTGCTTCCTTTTTCAGGTAAATTTCCGGTAATATTTACCCATGTTTTTCCTTTATCAGTTGTTTTAACCAAGTAAGGTTTAAAATCTCCCATTCGATGATTATTGATAACAGCATAAGCTACGTTTTCATCGTGTTGAGAAGCCATAATGAAGTTAACTAACGGTCCGCTTGTAGCCCCACCAACATTTATTGCGGGAACACCTG
>CAYQDP010000231.1:707-5015 GCA_964416235.1 uncultured Flavobacteriaceae bacterium
GTTCAATATTCAGGTAATAGATGTTGACAAAGATGGTAAAGAGGAAGTTTTATTCCAAGATTTACCACCATCTGTTGTAGTTTGTATTAATCCATCATCTGTTCCGGCATAAATAATGTTTTCATTTTTTGGTGATTCAGCCAAAGCAGTTATGTTTCCATATATCGAAGTAGATTGATTTTTCGCAACTGCATCCATGCTCCATACTTTACCCATAACAGGTAATTTGTTTCTGTCGATGCCTCTTGATAAATCATCACTGATTACTTTCCAGGTGTTTCCTCTGTCATCACTTCTGAATACTTTATTGGCTGCAAAATAAATACGTTTGTTATCGAAGTTGCTAATGATTAAAGGTGCATCCCAGTTGTATCGATAAGCAGCTTCACCGGGTTTTTCCTGTGGTTTAATATCAACCGCTTCTCCTGATTTACGGTCGTAACGAACCAAACCTCCATATTGCCATTCTGAATATACAATATTTGGTTCATTTGGATCAACACGTGATTGAAATCCATCACCACCAACTGTTACAAACCAATCTGCATTCGTAACTCCTGTAGCGCTAATCGTGCGGCTTGGACCTCCTAAGGAGTTATTATCCTGCGTTCCTCCATAGATGTAATAAAAAGGTTTACTGTTATCAACGCAAACACGATAAAATTGTGTGATTGGTAAATTGGCTTTGTAATTCCAATTAGCTGCTCCATCAAATGTTTCGTATAAACCACCATCGCAACCCATTAATAGATGATCTGTATTATCAGGGTCAATATAAATGGCGTGATTGTCAACGTGCTTATTTTTTTCTCCAACACCTTGAAATGATTTGCCGCCATTTGTACTTACCTGAGCCCATGTATCCATTGAGTAGATTTTATCAACGTCTTTTGGATCGGCAAAAATTTCCATGTAATAATTTCCTGCAGTACGATGTCCTCCCTGGCGCGTGAAGCTAGCGCCTCTGTCGGTACTCTTGTAAAACCCTCCGGCATCCTCATTAGCTTCAACCATGGCGTAAACTATATCTGTATTTACAGGCGAAATGGCTAATGCAATACGACCTACATCCCCTGTAGGCAGACCGTTAGTTAATTTATTCCATGTATTTCCACCATCGACACTTTTGTAAAGCGCGCTTTCAGGGCCACCGCTGATGTAAGTCCATTCATGACGACGACGTTGATGCGCTGTTGCATAGGCGATGTTAGGGTGTTTTTTATCAATATGTACTTCATTAAAGCCGGTATTATCGCTAACATTTAAAACTTGTTTCCAGGTTTTACCGCCATCTGTGGTTTTATAAATGCCGCGTTCACCACCTGAATTCCATAACGGACCATACGCAGCTACTAATACATTATCACTGTTTGTTGGATCAATTGCAATCATACCAATGTGCTCTGATTTTCCTAAGCCAACATTCTTCCAGGTTTTACCGCCGTCTTCACTTTTATATACACCATCGCCGTAACCAACGGCACGTTGATTATTGTTTTCTCCGGTTCCTACCCAAATCACATTAGGATTATTCGGATCAATAGAAATACAACCTATAGAGTAAGCACCTTGTCCGTCAAAGATCGGATTAAAAGTAACGCCGGCATTAGTGGTTTTCCAAACACCACCCGCAGCGGCAACAATGTACCATTCGTTTTTATTATTAGGATTTACGGCAATGTCAACAATGCGTCCTGATGTTACTGCAGGACCAATACTTCTAAATGAAAGAGAAGAATAAGTTTCTGACTTTAATAAAGGGTCAGTAGGTTCAGTAGTTTTTTTAGTTTCTTCTTTTTTTTGTGCAAACAAACTCACTGACGCAAACAGAGCAGCAGTAGTAATAATGGAGCTTACTTTTTTCATGATAAAAAATTACATAACAAAGCTAATAGTTTAGGATAAAGAGCCAAATCCCAAAACGGGGGATTTAATTAGCGAGACCGTAAATTACTTCATTGCCTTTTAAGAACAAAAATTATGTATTGATTTGATAATCAGTTTTTTGTAAAAGCGAAATAAAAAACATCAATATTTAGGTTAGTCTAAAAAATAATTTAGATTAATATAAAAAATGACTACATTTGTTGCGTGGAAATTTCGTTTACAGAAGAGAATTATTTGAAGGCCATTTTTTCGCTGAGTCGTTTATACAATGATGCTGAAGTGAGCACAAATCAGATTTCGGAGCACTTGAATAATAAGGCTGCTTCTGTAACTGATATGCTTAAGCGTTTGGCCGAAAAGAAATTCATTGATTATAAACCGTACAAGGGAGTTAAGTTAACCGAGAAAGGACGAAGGACCGCGGTGAAAATAGTGAGGAAACATCGTTTGTGGGAAGTTTTTTTGGTGGAGAAATTAAAATTTAAGTGGGATGAAGTTCATGAGATTGCTGAGCAATTGGAACACATCAATAGTGACGACTTAATTGAAAAACTGGATTTGTTTTTGGGTCGCCCTAAGTTTGACCCTCACGGAGATCCGATACCGGATGCAAATGGAAAGTTTTACGCGCAAAAGTCTTTTGCGTTGGCAGAAGCAATGCCAAAGCAAGTTGTAATTGTAACCGGCGTTAGCGATCACAGCACGCAATTCCTTCAATATTTATCACAATCAGGAATTGGTTTAGGAGATCATTTGAAAGTAGAAGAAATCAATCAGTACGATCAATCTTTAAAAGTAAAAATCAACAGAAATCAAAGTTTGTTTTTAAGTCATAAAGTTGGTTTGAATATTTTAGTGGAGGTAAAGTCATGACAAAAGCGAGCGGAAAATCATTAGAGGAAGTACACGCAAGTGTAGTTACGTCGGGAAAATCTAGATGGAAGAGCTTACTGGCGTTTTTAGGTCCGGCTTACATGGTAAGTGTAGGTTATATGGATCCCGGAAACTGGGCAACCGATATTGCGGGTGGTGCTCAATTTGGATATAGTTTAATTTGGGTACTCTTAATGAGTAATCTAATCGCCATTTTGTTACAAAGTCATTGTGCGCGTTTAGGTATTGTAACCGGTAAAGATTTAGCGCAAGCCAGCCGTGAAAGTTATCCGTCTTTCATAAACTTTTTCCTTTATCTGTTAGCGGAGATAGCAATTGCTGCAACCGATATGGCGGAAGTAATTGGAATGGCAATTGGCATACATTTGCTGTTTCCTAACGTATCTCTCCTAACGGCAGTTGTAATTACTGTTTTAGATAGTTTTTTGCTTTTGTTTTTATTGAATAAGGGAATCCGTAAGATGGAAGCATTCATTTTATCACTAGTTATGTTAATTGGTGTTTCCTTTTTGATTCAATTACTCATTGCTAAACCCGACATGGGGGAAGTGGTAAAGGGAATTATTCTCGTTCTGGCCAACGATGAAGCACTTTATATCGCTATAGGTATTATTGGAGCAACAGTAATGCCGCATAATTTATACCTGCATAGTTCACTGGTTCAAACAAGAAAGATCGAAAGGAGTCCGGTTGGAATAAAGAAAGCCATAAAGTTTAATGTGATTGATAGTGCTGTTGCTTTAAACCTGGCGCTATTTGTAAATGCAGCTATTCTCATTCTTGCAGCAGCTTCGTTTTTTACTAAAGGAATGAATAATGTAAGCGATATTCAGGATGCTCATCATTTATTGGAACCCATGTTGGGAAGTACTTTAGCTCCAATTCTGTTTGCAGTGGCTTTGATTGCAGCAGGACAAAGCTCTACCGTTACAGGAACTTTAGCGGGACAAGTTGTGATGGAAGGTTATTTGAATTTACGCTTACAACCATGGATAAGAAGATTATTAACGCGCTTGATAGCAATTGTTCCGGCATTTCTAACTATTTTAATTATGGGAGAACACAGCACAGGAAAGCTGCTTATTCTTAGTCAGGTTATTTTAAGTTTGCAATTAGGCTTTGCAGTGGTTCCGTTAATTCATTTTGTAAGTGATAAAAATAAAATGGGGGAGTTTGTTATACCAATGTGGCAAAAAATTATTTCATGGATTGCTGCTTTAGTAATTATCGGATTAAATATTAAAATGGTGATTCATGAACTAACGGATTGGATTGTTGGTTCGGAAAGTCCGCTACTAATTAGTTTCACTATTGTTCCATTATGTTTGTTTTGCTTCTTAATGTTGCTATATATTATAATAGTTCCTTTCATTAGTAAACAAAGTATAAAAACGAATACGTTTCACGGAGATTTCAGACCGATTGAGTTCACCGAATCGAACGCTTACAAAAAAATTGCTATTACAGTTGACTTCAGTACAAGTGATAATAAGGCAATCAATAAAGCGATTATGCTGGGAGGAAAAA
>CAYQDP010000232.1:0-4994 GCA_964416235.1 uncultured Flavobacteriaceae bacterium
ATCAGGGTAACCGGTAAATGTATCGAAACCGATTACTTTGCGGCTATAGTTATAAGGTTCGTGAACTCCGCGTAAGTTATGAAACAATGATAAATTACTTCCCCACCAAGTTCCAAACTCCATGATAACGCCCGGAATTGGGATTATCATTTCATAAATTTCGTTCATACAAAGCACATTTGCTAAGTAAGAACTACGCATATATAATCCAAAGTTTACAAAAATATCTTCGATTTGAATAGGAGTATTGATATACATTTCCCTGAAGGCTTTACGCGCTTCTAATTGGTCCTGAGAGGCTCTGGTCCATTCAATTTGTGCCATAAGTTTAAATTTAATTAATGTATAAATTTAGAAATTTACTTCGGCATAACCAAAACCGCTGGCGCCGAAGCCATTGCCATTGTAAAATAGGTAATTTTTGCCTTTTATGGTGATTAGAGAGGTGTAGCAAATCATGTCTTTATCCCAGTTGCCTGAGGGAGCTCCTACTTGAATTTTGGAGTCATTACGTTGCCACTTTTTACCGTCGGAAGACTCGGCATAACCTAAGCGATACATATCGTTGCTTCTAAGGCGGCACGAAAAAAGCATTTTATATTGGTTGTCGTGCTTAAATACATAGGCTCTTGACAGAGAAAATTCCTCGGGCAGAGGTTCAAGACAAGTAACGAAATTATCGCGATTAAAATTTAAACCATCAGCGGATTCTGTAAATCTTATATTCCCCACCGGAAGCTCTTTACCCAAAACATCGGTCCATTCATTTACGCCGGAATACCAGGTTTTGAATGTATTATTTTCATGCATAACATGCGGCAATGAGCGTATGTATAAATCCGTATTATTTCTGTCTAATACAGGTACATTGGCGTGTCGTTTAAATGATTTTCCTCCATCTGTACTAATTGCAACGCCTGTAAACATCAAGAAACGCACTTGTTTCACCAATTGAAAACCGAAGTAATATAAATATTTGGTACCATTAACAGTTACGATGGAGGAGGGAATCATACCGTTATCATCAAATGTTCCTTTGATTCCGGTTTCTAAAATTGGTTTTTGAGCAATATCAAGTATTTTCTCAGGATTATCAGCGCTCAAATCAACATAACCAATTCGTCCGGTTTTGCTTTCATCCAAGGATGCAAAATAAACACGAATGACTTCGTTATTTAAAATATCAATTGTTGGATTCATAGCATGGGTTTTAGCCCATGGTGAAGTTCCGTCAGGACAATAAATTAATTTTTTGCGGGTGATTATCACAAATTAAATTATTTTTTAGTTCGGTTAAAGCGACGCATACGCCAGGATTTTACATCAGCATCCGTGTCGGTATCATAACCCAATAAAAAGCTTAAAAACGGGTCATCACTATACTTACCCTTTAATTGGCTAGGAAAAGAAATTGCTTGCTTCATATAAGGAGCAACATACATGTTATTTACACCAATACGATCGTTGTCGGAAACGTTTTGTCCCGCTCTGTGGTATAACATAGCATCGAATACAATCGCTGATCCTGCGGGAGCATTGGCGCAAACTTCATTGGCACGAATGTATTCTTCTGAAGGAAAAGCTTCTGTTTTATGACTCGCCGGTAAAATCCAGGTACCACCGTTTTTCTCGTTAAAATCAGCTAAACAGAATAAAGCACTAACTGTAAAAGGTCGTGAATAAGTAAAATGCTGATACATTAAATCGCGATGCCAACGTAACTGGTAGTTCTGAGATTTAGCGCGATTGATAATGGCGTTTTGTTCACGTAAAATAAAGTTGTTACCGAATATTTTTTTCAAAATGGCAATAACAGTTGGATTAACAGTAAAATTATACAAGAAGAAATCATCATATACAAGTGGTGAACGTGTTATATCTTTGTCACCTAATTTTTCCATTACTTCCTCACCAACTTCCTCTACTTGTTTAGCATAAATGATTTCAATTTTTTCCTTTGCAATTTTAATTTGTTCAGGGGTTAAAACATTCGGGACGATAGTATAACCTTTTAATAATATTTCTTCTTTATGTAAGTCGATGTTGTCACCAGATGGCGTCATTTCTGTTACTCCGTAGTGAATGACTGGGGCTTTTGTTGTACTCATGTTTTCCGGTTTTTAAGGTGAATATTTATTGAATGTTGAATTTTTCGTATATACTTAAATCATCTGCTTTATTCGGGGTTCCTTTATACAGTTTTCCATCTCCTGTATCCTTCACAATTAAACATCCGGCACCAATTAAACAGTCTTTGCCAATGTTAATGTTGTTGCCAACTGTTGAATTAACACCCATAAAAGTATAATCTCCAACTGTACAAAATCCACTAATAACAACATGAGAGGAAATAAATAAGTGACTGCCCAAAACGGAGTGATGTCCTATGTGATTTCCGCTCCATAGTACAATATTAGAACCCATTTTTACAAATGGTTGTACGGTATTGTCTTCAAAAATAAACACGTTGTCTCCCATAGTAACATTACGCCAAACAAAAGCGCGTGAGCTAATATAATTTGCCAGTTTATAACCTTTTGTTTTTGCATCGTTGTAAAACTTGGCGCGGGCACGATTAAGGGTGTTATATACTAAAGCAATGTGCATTTCGTATTGAGACGGTGGATAAAGCTTTTCTACTTCTTCATATGGAACAACAGGAAGTCCAAATAAACTATCCTTCTTTAAAAATTCTTTAGTAACCGTAAAAGCCACCACTTCATATTCAGAATCGTGTGTAAACAACTCATAAGCAACCTCACCAAAAGCGCTGTCGCCAAAAATCACCAATTTTTTTGTTTTAGTCATAATTATCGTTTTACTACAAGTATATCTTCCCTGCGGTTCGACATTGGCAAATTATCATTTTGAGGAACCAAATAAGCTTCACAGCCAAAACGGCGCAAGCGAGCAACAATGGCTAGCACAATACTATCATCCATTTTTTGATCGCGGTTGTCGTGAGCTGTAGAGCCTTTAATTTGATTATTGTTGTTTAAGAACTTTATTCCGTCTTCCGAGTCTAAAAAGCGGTCACGCTTATCAATGTTAGGAATATCTCCAATTAAAAAACGACCGTTTGCCTTTAACAAGTTTAATGCTTCGTGCAAAAACAGATATAAGTTATCGTTAGCAAAAACGTAAAACAAAACACTATAGCAAAGAACAAAATCAGCTTTGCCAACATAGTCTTTCATTTCATTATTGCTGAAAGGAAATTTACCCCCAATTTTAACCACACATTTAGAATTTGGAACATGTGCGAGCATTTCATCCGAATCAATTAAAACCAAAGTGTGATTGTTTTTCTCACATACATTAATTAACTCTAAAGTCAACTCATCACATCCCGAACCAATATCAATTATGATTTTGTTTTGTGTTTTATCAATCGGGAGTTTAGTGTAAATATCTTCTAAGATGACGTTTGAAAATCCTTTTCTGTAAGAATCCGGGAAGCCGATTTTTTCCGAACCACTTAAATTGGGATCGGCAGCCATTTTCTTAAAATCATCGAATGTCAATTCTTTATTGGAACTCATTTTCCTGAATAATGTTTTTTAAAATCTTCGTATTTTCTAATGTAATCCGACTCGTCGTACTTTGTACTGGCCAAAACTAATTGCACGCAAGAATGTGAATATTGCATGGTATGCCAGCAATGCGGGGGAACATATAAACCAACATTGGGTTTATCAAGTGTAAAAATCATTTTCTCTCCGTCCGGCATTTCAATATTTACAATTATACGTCCGGCTAGAGCTATTAAAACTTGTTCTGTTTTATAATGAGCATGTCTTCCTCTAACAACTTCTTCAGGAGTGTAGTAAGTCCAGAACACGCGTTCACTGTTAAAAGGAATTTGATTTTTATTTTCACTAACCGATATATATCCAATATCGCTTGATCCTAATTTTTTGAATTCTATGAGGTATGGTTTAGTCATAACTTTATTCCTCATAAAAGTAAGAAATTTATTGGTAATTGAAAGGATGGAAGGGTACTTGATTTTAATCAAAATTGACTTAAATCAGGTAAACTTACTCTTTAATTAACTCACCTTTTCCCTTACGGGTTAAATTTAGGGAATCCGGTTCGCCTTTGTAGTAAATATTGCCCGACTCCCATATTTCAAGCTTCATTAAACCACCGGTTAGATTTGTAGGTGCATTAATGTAGCAATGACCGATCGTATAACTGTTTAAGTCAATTCTATTCTTAATAATCAAATCCTTAAACCATAAATAATTGGTGCCGTTCGTATAATGATTGCCATAGTCAACAAAGCCTTTTGCATAAATATCTCCATTTCCATGCGTGCTCGTGTGTAAATATTTCAGATTTACATTCAGATGAATTTCCCCTGAGCCGGCTAAACTAACATTCATTGAATCTTGCAAAAATTCATTTTCCAAACTTACGGTTCCCACACCGCTGTTTTTTAAAACTCTGAGATATGGAATAGTAATAAATACTTTTACAATACTGTTTTTGGGATGGCGAATGAAATTACACTTATTGATGTTTTTAATGGTGAGTGTTGAGTCGTTGACCTCGGTTTTGATGTTTTTCAGTAGGTTTTTTCCCGCTTCAACTTTCACTTCCCAAAATGAACCCTGAGTAATAAAAACATCAATTTTATCTTCTATGTTAATGCTTTTAAAATACTTTAAATCCCTTGTTTCTGTATGAGCTTTTCCTGATGATTTAAAACAATCACCGGCATTATCCTTGCTGCAGGAAGTAAGAAGTCCTGCCGTAATAACCATGACTATATAAATCAGTACCCTCATTTTTTCCCTAACGGCAAACGGTATCCAATTCCTAAATCAAAATGATAGGCAACTACCCAATGCGATTTCATTCCAAACTGTAAAAACAAACCCTTATTGCCTGTATATCTGATACAAAAACGATGAAAAAACGGCCCGTCATCATTATAATGGCTATAAAAGTAATACCCAAACTCTAAAGGAAAACTTATTCGTCCAACG
>CAYQDP010000233.1:0-4981 GCA_964416235.1 uncultured Flavobacteriaceae bacterium
TAATCTTTACAAAAAGCATACAACCACTCCTTTTCCTGTCCCAAAAAAATCTCATCCTTATTTCCAGTTACTGCACGGCTTTTTAAACTTGAACCTCTCGCAATCCAAAATGATAAATTAGGATGTAAACGTGAATAGAGCCACTGACAGGTTTTACTTCTGAAAATCCATTTTAGAATTTTGTACCAATTATCACCCGGACCTAAACCATCTCCATGACCGATGTAAAATACTTTACCGTTATACTCTTTTGTAATTGGAACATGATTCACGCATACACCGATTTCCTTTTGAAAATAGTCTTTCATCCATGTATCGTGATTGCCGGAGAAAAAATGCACGGGTATACCGCTGTCGACCAACTCTGCAATTTTGCCAAGTATTCTCACAAAACCTTTAGGAATGGTATACTTATGTTCGAACCAAAAATCAAAAATATCGCCAACCAGATAAATTTCTTCAGCATCCGCTTTAATTTCATCCAGCCATTTACAAATTAAACGCTCACGCTCCGGACTCTTCGCATCGTTAGGAGCACCTAAATGAAAATCAGAAGCAAAATATATTTTTTTACCGGCTTTCATTACATGAAATTATTAAATAATAAATCCTTAGGACGAATTTTATTAATGTTAAACGTAAATCTTAATGTTTCAAAAAATGTATCCTTACCATTTAACTTCAATGTGTTTTTTATGTCTTTACTGTAAACCAATGGCACGTACATTTCAAAGATATCTTTCCATAAACAAATTTCAAAACCCGCGCAATACAAGACCTTATCCGTATTCAAACTGTTAGGATCAGTCAATACTACATCAGCAAAAACCTTAACAGGAAGCTTGAAGAATTTTGGTGATTTGATGTTTAATGAAGTTAACCAAGTATTGCTTTGTCCGAGTGGTGTCCAAACCTTCATGGCGCCATCTTCATCAGCAAACTGCGCAAAGCTCAATCCGTCAAACTCACTTCTACCAATGAAATTATAATCGTACATATAATCATGATACCCGTTAAAACCTGAAGCACGGAAACGATAAGGTCCTTTGTTGTTTCCGGCTACAAAAGTACCTGCAAACAAACGGAATTCAGCTGAGTATTCGTTTTTAAAAGTCAAATAATAATGTGCAGTTAGTCCAACTTTTGCGAAATCGCTATTCTGTTGAAATTTCAAATTAAATTTAAATGGATTAATCGCTCTTGTACAATTGAAATCATACGACAATTCGTTTACATAATTTACAACTTGCTTTTTGTATGGTGATTGCTGAATAGTGGTAAATACGGTTGTGTAAGTATGATCTTCGTCAATTTGCGTAATAACACTTCGCAAGTTAAGCGATTGTGTTATTTTACTGAGTGGATTACGCTTTTTGAAATCAAATTTTATAAATGGCTCCGCTTTAACATAATTAAAAGCAAAAAAACGTGGGTTGCTTACTCCCGAGTTAGGGAATAATTTCTCCTTATCTGCGAAATCATACGCAAATGTTTTAAGTTTTACACCAGGAGAAATTGTTTGAAATACTTTCTTTGGATGAAAATTAAACTGGAAATCTGCAAAACCAACAGGAGTATTACTTCCAAAAGCATACATAGGAGCGACTGTGTATTCAAACTTTCGTTGAAGCAAACTATAATTATAAAAAGCCATGCCTAACATAAATTTGTTATACATGTTATATCCCAAAATCGGCAGATAATTTATTTGTGTACGTCGAGAATCATCAATCTTTGCTATGAAGTTAAATTGTAAAGGTTCTATTTTTTTAAACAATCCATTAGTGCGAAGTGTATTATTATGCGCATTAATTTCAGGCATACAGTTTAAACCGTCAATCTCAAACTTATCTACATCAGAAACCGGAAACTCCATCTTCTTTACACCTTCAAATCCACCATACCAAACATGACCAACCATTCGTCCTTTATAATAAGCAGTAAGAACAACCGGACCTTTAACCTCTCCAACGTTTTTCACCCACACTTCATGCGCACCACTCTCAAGTTGTTTGTGCTTCATGATTTTATAATCCATTTTATCGTTAGAAATGATTAAGCCTTCGATAAACCAATCCATGTCAATCGAACAATGGTACTCCAATGTGTTTTGTAAATCTGCGCTATTAGGATGTTTGAATTTCCAATTCTCATAATAGAAACGCATAGCTTCATCAAAACGATCGGCACCAACAGAATTCAGGAGGTAATTAAACACAACCGCTGTTTTACTATAAACAATTGCACCGTAGTTATAACTTGTAAAAGCAGAAGCTTCATTTGCAATAGCCTGATCGGAGTTGCGGGTTGCTGCAATTAAATAGGCTAAACGATAACTTTCTTCGTGTTTGAATTTATTCAATCCTAATAATTTAAATGTGCTATCCTTACCAATAAACGATGCCAGTGTTACTTCCGGATATTTTGCTTTTATATAACGCATTTCATACAATGAATTTAATCCTTCATCCATTGCCGGAAAATCTCTTTCATTGGTACCTAACATACCGTAAAACCAATTATGTCCAACTTCGTGCATAATGGTTGTTTCCAATGTAAAATCATTCCCACTCTCACCAATCACGGTAATATTAGGATATTCCATACCACCACCGGCCGCAATAACACCATCAATTGCGGTAACATGATTATAAGGATAATCGCCAATCATGTAAGAATAATACAAGGTTGCATCTCCAATGTATTCCAGTGATTTTTTCCATAAAGACGCTTCATTATCTGTAAAGAAAACCCAAGTATCAACTGTGCGTGAGGTGTGTGGTAAGCGCACTTGATCTTTTAAAACATGGAATCTTTTATCTGCAAACCAAGCAAAATCATGAACATTGGATTGCATGAAACGAATAGTTTTAGTTTCCAATGAAGACTCCGGAAATTCGGCTTTTTTGGAAACCAATTTATTATTCATTATCAATTGTTCGGTTTCCTGCACTTTGCGGTTCAACCATAATTCCTCATCTTCCGCATCAATTCTATCGCCGGTTGCTGCCAATAAATAGTTTTTTGGTAAAGTCACGCTCACATCAAAACTTCCAAATTCACTGTAAAACTCGCCTTGATTTAAATACGGCATAGGATGCCATCCCATATTATCAAATACAGCCGGCTTTGGATACCACTGAGTAATATAATAGGCTTGTCCGCTATGCCCCAACCGCGAAAATTTCGCATCCGGTAATTTTACATGAAAAGGTGTTGAAATAAGAATGGTATCATGCGATTTCAAAGGACTCGCCAAAATCAATTTACAAACATCTTCGTTTTCTTTATCAAACTCTATTTTTACTCTTTCACCATTTACTTTAAAATCCAAACTATCAATAAATCCTCTTTCCTCAGGTTTTGAATAATAAAAATCAGTCTCGCCTTGTTGCAACTTTTGCTTCGCTAATGCTGATTTATGATTTTTATAGGCATTTGGCCATAAATGAAAATAAATATATGGTAAGGATGTATTTGAATTATTAATGTACTGAATCTCTTCATAAGCCGAAAGCTCATGTGTTTTATCGTTTAAGCGAACATTAATTTTATAATTTACTTCCTGTTGAAAGTATTGCGACTGTGCCCGGCTACCGTTATACAACAAGCAAAAAGATAACATAAAAATCGCCACAAGTACATTGCGGCGATTTAAAGAAAATATGTTTATTGCTTGAGTCAATTAATTCCCTAATACTTCTTTCAATTTCGCTTCTAATTCAGGGCCACGCAAATTCTTTGCAATAATTTTTCCTTCCTTATCCAATAAAACAGTAAACGGAATGCCTTGCACATTATATTGCTTCGCAGCAACACAATCCCAATATTTCAAATCACTTACCTGTGGCCAGGTAATACCATCCTTCTTAATCGCATCGGTCCAATCACTTAATTCTCTATCCAGTGACACACCATAAATTTCAAATCCCTTTGATTTGTATTTTTCGTAAGCAGCTTTAACATTCGGCATTTCCTTACGGCATGGTCCGCACCAGCTTGCCCAAAAATCAACCAACACCACTTTACCTCTTAATGATGAAAGCGCAATGTTCTTACCGTAAGGATCCGGTAAATTAATTTCAGGGGCAGTTTCACCGGATTTTGTAGTTACCATTTGTGAAACCATTTGATGAAACATTCCTACATTTTCGTTACCCGGAAATTTTTTCACTAAACCTTGGTCTAATGCAATGAACACATCACTGTATTTATCAGGATCTAAAGGCTGAATAGCCATGATAGAACTGAACATATTCGTGTTGCGCTTTATCTTTTCAGCCACCTGAGAAGCATAAGCATCAATGATTTTATTGAAAACTCCTTCGAATACTTTACTTAATGAATCCATGCGTAATGAATCCATTTGCACCATGGTCATAGCCATTTTGAAAGCTTCCTGCAAAGAATCTACTCTGAATCGGTTAGCTTTTGCTAAATCATTATACTCTAAGAACAGGGTTGTTTCGGCAGAGCCTTTTACTTTATACGTATTTCCTAAATCCTTTGCACTTCCGGTAATTGAAATCTTATCGGTAGAATCCATCACCAACATTCCAAAATTTTGTTCCGATAACTTAATACGATAAAAACCGATAGATGGCACGTAATTTTTGAATTCGAAATTCCCTGCCTCATCAATTACACAACTATCTACCACAATCGGACGTTGAGAAGCCAACTTTTCTAACACCAATGTTTCACCATTCGCGTCTTTTAATGTTCCTTTTAATTCAAAATTTGAATTTCCTTTTTTGTCACCATTGCAAGCACTAAGTACAAGTGCCACAAAAGCTAATTTTAAAATGTTTTTCATTAAAGCTTAATAATAAAAGCTTAAAGATAACAAAAATGAAGGTTTTTATGCCTTAATAATTGTGAATTATTCACAATGGAAAATGGATAAAACGAAAGGTTACTTCTCCAATTGTTCTTTTACCAGCTGGAAAGGTTACTTCTCCAATTGTTCTTTTACCAGCTG
>CAYQDP010000234.1:0-461 GCA_964416235.1 uncultured Flavobacteriaceae bacterium
TAAATCTATCATATGGCAAGCTACACCGTTCACATTTTGCTCTTTATCATATTTAAATTTATAGCCGGTTTCATACATGGTAAAAATAGTGCTTGGGTTTTGCTCATCATTATCAGGATCAAAGTTTTTTATGGTAACTTCGGCTGCATCTTTGTTATGGGTCCAGATTGTTTTTCCGTCACAAACAATATTACTTCCGGGTATTTCCAACTTGAATTTCTGACCTTTGACCTGAACTTTTCCGGTTTGTTTTTCGACTTGTTTTTTGTCTTTATTAAAGATGGTAAAAACATAATCAGCACTGATTGTTTTGTAAGCTTTTGTAACCTTGCTTAGATCGTCTAATATGGTTTTAGCTTTTGGATCCTGTTCTTGAGCAAATGCGCTAAAAGTGCTTGAGCAAAGAAGTATGTAAAGTAAATGTTTCATAATCTGATGTCGGCAAATGTAGTACCAAAATG
>CAYQDP010000234.1:480-4958 GCA_964416235.1 uncultured Flavobacteriaceae bacterium
TTAAACTCACAAAATCCTTAAAAAATGCTAACTATCATGATTTAATTAAGTGATTTTAACAAAAAACCCCGACAAATGCCGGGGCTTTAAAATGAATGCTATTCCTGAGATTATTTTTTCGCAGGAGTTGCTGCAGCTGTTGTAGCAGCCGGAGTTGCTGTTGTAGCAGCCGGAGTTGCTGTTTCTTCAGCGGTAGCGTTACGTGTAGTTTGTACACTCACTACTGAAATATTGCTTGGATGTAAAATAGTAATTCCATCAATTTTGATGTCGCCAACAGCGATAGATTTACCGATTCCTAAGTTTTCGATGTTTAATTCAATACGCTCAGGTAATTTATTTACTAATCCTTTTACTTTTAATTTACGCATCTTTACGTTTAACTTACCGCCGTCTTTTACACCTTGTGCTTGTCCGATAGTTTTAACCGGAATTTGAACAGTTACAGGCTTTCCTTCGATTACTTGAAGAAAGTCAGCATGGATAAGTTTATCGTTGATTTTGTGGAATTGTGCTTCTTGCAATACTGCAGAAAAGCTTTTACCGTCAACTGTAATGTTTACTAAGTTGGTGTCTGGCGTGTAAATAATGTCTTTGAATGCTCTTTCATCAGCATAAAAGTGGATTTGTTCGTTACCACCATAAATTACACATGGAACCTGACCTTTCGCCCTTAAAGAGGCCGCATCTGTTTTCCCTACGCTCGCACGTGGCGAACCGCTCAATGATACTGTTTTCATTTTTGTTTTTTGTGCAACTAATAAAGTTCCCGCCTTCTTTACTTTGTTGCTTTTAGTTTATATTAATTATACGGGTTAAATAATAAAGTTTGAACTAATCGATTCATAAGTATGAACACTGCTGATTACTTTAGCAAACAAGTCGGCAACACTCAACACTTTTATTTTTTCACTTTTTTGTTGTAAAGGAATTGTATCTGTTACAATCAGTTCTTTAATTTTTGATTTCTCGATGTTCTCGTACGCTTTTCCTGAAAGGATAGCGTGTGTACACATTGCTCTAACGCTGCTTGCTCCTCGTTCAACCATCATGTCAGCAGCTTTGCATAAAGTTCCACCGGTATCAATCATATCATCTAACAACACGATGTCTTTACCTTCAATATCACCAATAGCAGTCATATGGTCAACTACGTTGGCTTTTGTTCTTTGCTTATAGCAAATAACGATATCACATTTCAAATGTTTTGCATAAGCATTGGCACGTTTGCTTCCACCCATGTCAGGTGCTGCAATCGTTAAGTTAGGCAAATGCAAACTTTGAATATAAGGCAAGAAAATTGTAGAAGCGTATAAGTGATCAACCGGGACATTAAAGAAGCCCTGAATTTGATCAGCATGTAAATCCATCGTCATTACGCGAGTTGCGCCTGCAACCGCTAGCATATCGGCCACTAATTTTGCACCGATTGCAACACGAGGTTGATCTTTGCGATCCTGACGTGCATAACCAAAATAAGGAAGAACAGCAATGATTTGTTTAGCAGAAGCTCGTTTAGCAGCATCAATCATCAACAGCATTTCCATCAGGTTTTCAGCCGGAGGCATGGTTGAATTGATAATGAAAACACTTTGTCCGCGAATACTCTCTTCATATGAAGCTTGTATTTCTCCATCACTGAAACGGTAGTGTTGTACTTTACCCAAAGATTGACCGTAAGATTTGGCAATCTGTTCTGACAAATCGATTGAAGCGCTGCCGCTAAATATTCTTACTTGAGTTTCCATTAAAATTGGGGCTACAAAAGTAAGCAATTAAAGCACAGGTGCAAGTAAATTTTGAGTAAAAAAACCGAATTCTTTGCAATATATGAAAACAAAAAGTAGATTTGCAGCCCGTTAATTGAAATGCCCGGATGGCGGAATTGGTAGACGCGCTGGTCTCAAACACCAGTGATAGCAATATCATATCGGTTCGACCCCGATTCCGGGTACAAAATTAAAAATCAGCCCTTTTTAAGGGCTTTTTTTGTAAATTGCAGTACCATGAGCAGACCAAGTTTTGATGAAATTTATATGGAGTTAGCCGAAAAGCTAGCATCCCGTTCGCATTGTGTTAAGGCTCAGGTTGGTGCAGTTTTAACAAAGGATACGCGAATCATTTCCTTGGGTTATAACGGACCTCCTTCCGGTACTCACAATTGTGATGTGGAATGGCCAGAAACGGGTTGTCCGCGTGATAGTAAAGGAAGTTGCTCGCTGGCTTTGCATGCCGAGCAAAATGCCATTCTTTATGCTGCTAAAAATAATTTTTCGATTGAAGGATCAACTTTATATGTTACGCTTTCTCCTTGCATTGCATGTGCACGTGTGATTTATTCTGTTGGAATCAGAAAGGTTTTTTTCAAGAACAGTTATGCATCTTACAAAAATATTCCGAGTGATGAAGGAGTTGATTTTTTAAGAAAATTTGGTGTTGAAGTTGTGAAGTATAATTCAGAAAAATAATGAAGGTAATTAGCAAAAAATATTTCTTATTATCTTTGTTTGTGTTGTTTTTTTCATTGGTAAAATCTCAAAATCCTGGCAGCGATGACAAAGCTCCAAAGAAAGGAATGGTTGAAAATAAGAGAGAGATTCGAAAAAAATTAAATAAGGAAGCAAAGGAGAGAAGAAGAAAGGAAAAGGCAGAAAAAAAGGCCATTAAAAAGCATCACAAACGTATTCAAACAAAAGAAGTGAGAAAACGAATGAAGCGAAGTAGAAAGAAGGCGATGAAAAATCATGGAGGAAAGGCCACTTAAACTTCAAGCTAACCAAATAATCCTTTATTTTACCCACTTATCCAATTACTTCTACCAGTTTTAAAAACGCCTATTACAACGTTTATTTTCTCTCTAATATTGTGTTAAAGTATGTTAACCAACTGTAACATAAATAAGGTTTGAATATCAGTGTATTAGAAATTGTAAATAAAAATATTTGCAGATGTTATATGGCGTTTATATTTTTAGCTCTTTAAAAAACGGATTATTTAAGTTAATTTAACAATATGTTTAGAAAAATTTACCTTTTAGCTTTAGGCCTTGTATTTTGTGGTTTAACCGCAATGGCTCAAGACAACTCAGGTGCAATAAAAGTGACTCTGAAGGATAAGGCCAATAACGAGGCAATTCCATTTGCAAACGTGGTGGTTTACCAGAACGGTGTTCAAGTTGGTGTTGGAACCACAAACATGGATGGTGAAGCGGTTGTAAAACCTTTAACTCCAGGTAAATATGATGTAAAAGGTGTTTATGTTGGATACCAAGCTTCTGAAGTAAAGGGTGTAATTGTAGGTGAGGGTAAAACTGTACCTGTAACAATTTCATTATCGAGTGGTGATGGTGTTAACCTTGCTGAGGTTGAAGTAATAACTTATCAGGTTCCATTAATTGACCCGGATACGAAAACCGGTCAAACTGTAACTCGTGAGGATTATCAAAATATGGCAACTAAGAGTATTAACTCGGTAGCTGCTACAACAGCAGGTATTTTTCAGGCTGATGAAGGAAAAGGGTTAAATGTTCGTGGTGGTCGTGAAGGTGCTACTACTTATTTCGTTGATGGTATTAAAGTTATTGGCGGTTTAGGTTTACCTCAACAAGGGGTTGACCAAATTAACGTTATTACAGGTGGTTTACCTGCAATGTATGGTGATGCAACTTCTGGTGTAATTTCCGTTACTACCCGTGGTCCACAAGGTAAATTTTTTGGTGGTGTTGAGTTAATTTCATCACAACTAACAGATGCTTATGGTTACAATTCATTAGGTTTCAGTGTTGGTGGCCCGATTCTTCAAAAAACAGATACAAACGGGGTTAAGTCTCCAATTGTTGGTTTCTTTTTATCTGGTCAGGGTACTTATGAGAAAGACCCTTCTCCATCATATTTAAAGCGCTACAAATTAAAAGATGATAAATTAAAGCAAATTCAAGAAGCACCATTAGTTCCTTCAAAAACAGGAACAGGTTTTAATCGCGCTTTAGAATACGTAACTGCAGATGATTTTGAAACAATAAAGGCTCGTCAGAACGTTGCAAATCGTGGATTTGTTTTAAATGGAAAAATCGATATTAAAGCAGCAAAAAACACTAATATCACTTTAGGTGGGGCT
This sequence comes from uncultured Flavobacteriaceae bacterium, assembly GCA_964416235.1. Taxonomy (GTDB): domain Bacteria; phylum Bacteroidota; class Bacteroidia; order B-17B0; family Aurantibacillaceae; genus JAHEYG01. The sequence goes on from CAYQDP010000234.1 coordinate 4,597, forward strand.
TACGAATATAACAATGGTCACGGATTTATTTATTCGTATTCATTATATAATGCTGAGAACAACCCTCAGTCTATTGGTAGCACTTGGAGAAGTTACATGCGTGTAACACAAAAATTTGGTAACGCAAATCAAAATACAAACGATAAAGAAAAAGATCAGTCTGTAATTAAAAATGCTTTCTTTAGTTTCTTGGCTAGTTATGAAATGACTCAGTCAAAAACTCAAGACGATACACATAAAGACAGATTATTTGATTATGGTTACATCGGAAAATTCAGTCGTCGTTTCTCTGAGAAAGAAAATATTTATAACTATACTTTTAACCCAAAATTAGTTGTTGCTGGTGATACTGTTAAAGCTTG
>CAYQDP010000235.1:0-3345 GCA_964416235.1 uncultured Flavobacteriaceae bacterium
ATCTTCCAATGAAATATCAGAGCCTTCTTTTACTTTTGTACGGCAAATTCCATCTTCTCCCATCCAGGTGTGATATTTTTTTACTTCTGAAGCGTTTGAAGGTACTCGCATGATTATTCTCCTAACTCTAAAGTTTTAATATCGCCAATGGCGTTACCTGCTATTCCTTTTACAGAACCATAAAAGTGCGAGGTGTTAAGCAAAACTTTTTCCAATTGTTTTTCGCGTTCTTTCCATAATTTCTCCATTTGAATGCGTTCTTTGCTGATTCCATCTTTCAACGCACTAAAGCCCTCAACAATGGCTTCAATTTGTTGTTTGAATTCATTTCCTGTTAAAAAATCATAGAGCATTTGCATTTTATCTCCTTTGTTATCCTGACTAACCAAAGCGTTATTTATTTTTATTAGCCCATCGCGCAATACAAAGGCAAGCGATTTTATTTCATTGTAATTACAAATCCAAACACCATCTTTCATGCCAAAATTATCCATTTCTTTTGGCATTGTTTCAGTTACAATAACAGCGATATCGGCATTTTGTGCACGCATATCATTCTTCAATTTTTCTATCCATTCGTTGGTAAAAGCCTTTGTACGTTTACTTTCATAAATTATTTTACCGCATTCTCGTCCGGTGTTATCTCTTACAAATTGCATGCAATCTGCCCCTTTTATGCCTTTTCCAACTTCTTCAATTCTGTCGAATGGGAAAGTTGATTTAAGCATTTCTTCTAAAGCTAATTCCTGCACTTCGCCCTGACGTTGCATACTTCCTTGCTCAGCCTTGCGCTTCATTTCATCAATTAGTTTTTTCTGATCTTCTATTTGCTTTTCGAATTCTTTAAATTTTAAAGCATTTCTTTCCTGTTCTTGTTTTTGAATTACGTTAAGTAAATTAGTTCTCTCGTCGTTTAATTTTTTCTGTAATTGGATATCCAACTCAGCTTCTTTATTCTTTAACTCCTGTTCTTTTTTAAGGAATTCTAATTCTTTTTGACGGGCTTCTTTTAGCTTTTCTTCATTTTTAAGATTGGAATCAGCTAATAGCTTTAACTTGTTTTCATACTCATCGCTAACAGATTTCTTAATAGATTCCTCTATGTTAAGTTTTTGTTTCGACAACGCTTCAGTCATTTGCTGCTGAAACAAATCCTCCTTCTTTTTATATTCTTCTTCCTTTTTAGCCTGCCATTCCTTTGCCTTTGTGTTCAATTCACGCTGCACTTCATCCCTTAAAGCATCAGTGGCTTCAAATTCATGCTGGCAGTTCGGACACTTTATTGTTGATTTATTGCTCATAATTTCCCGCAGCTTTTATGTAAATTTAGAGCTTTTAGAACATACAAATTCGCATATTTATAAACAATTAACAGGCTTAATTCCAACATTAAAATTCTATTGAAAATGAAGGAGATTATTTTAATACGTCATGCTAAATCCGATTGGGCCAATGAGGCCGTTAAGGATATTGACCGCCACTTGAATGATAGGGGTTATGCCGATGCGTATCAATTAAGTCAGTGGTACAAAAGTGAATTTACCCTTCCAGATATAATGTTGAGTAGTCCTGCTACACGTGCCATTAACACCGCGTATATTTTCGCACGCACATTTAGTAAACCGGAGGCCAATGTTTTGGTAAATGGTGAATTATACGAAAGCAAGATGGAGGATTATTTAAAAGTGATAGCATCCATTGATAATAAGTTTAACAGATTGATGTTATTCGGGCATAATCCTGCAATAACCAATTTAACCAATGAATTAAATAAGGATTTATTATTTGAAAATGTACCAACTTGTGGCATTGTAAAGATTGGGTTTCCTTATGATTCATGGAAAGAAGTAACAGAGAAAAAGAAGGGACAATTGATCTTAAACAAGTTCCCAAAGAGTTTTAAGTAGAATTTATGGCAAAAAAGAGCTTCCCCTATATTAACCGAGAAATCAGCTGGCTTTCATTTAATGAAAGAGTACTTCAGGAGGCTGCTGATAAAACAACACCACTAATTGAGCGAATCAAGTTTCTTGGAATTTTCAGTAATAATCGTGACGAATTTTATAGGGTTCGTGTGGCAACCGTTAGGAGATTAAGCAAGCTGGGACGAAAAGCAGTTTCTTTATATGGCGAAGACCCAAAGGAATTATTACCCAAACTTCAACGAAAGGTTATAGAACAGCAAAATCGTTTCGAAGAAATTTATCAGGAAATTCTGAAGGAGTTAGCGGAAAATAAAATTTTCATGATTAATGAAAGACAATTAAATGCTAATCAGATTTCGTACATTAAAAATTATTTTCACTCGGATGTAATGCCTGCTTTATTTCCCATTATGGTAGATGAAGCTAAAGGGTTTCCTTACATGAAAGACAAGTCGGGTTATCTGTTTGTTAAACTTATTTCTATTACAGAAAAGAAAAAAAACAAATTTGCATTAATAGAAATTCCATCTAAAATAATCAATCGTTTTGTTGTGCTTCCAACCGAAGACGAAAAGAAGTACATTATTCTTTTAGATGACGTTATCCGATATTGTGTGAATGAAATATTTGAAGTGTTTGGTTTCCGTTCAGTAGAATCTTACAATATAAAATTAACACGTGATGCGGAGCTGGACATCGATAATGATGTAAGCAAAAGCATGCTCGAAAAAATATCCAAAGGAATTAAGGATAGAAAAAAGGGCTTGCCTGTTCGTTTTGTTTATGATGCCGCCATGCCAAATGACATGCTATCCTTTATCATGAAAAAATTGGGTATGGACAAGAAGGACAATGCTATTCCCGGCGGGCGATACCATAACTTTAAAGACTTCATTAATTTTCCTACACTCGGTGAGAAGAAATTAATTTATAAGCATCAGCCTCCTCAGGAACATGGTTTGTTACAAAACACAAATAAAACCATTATTGATACGATTTTTCAAAGAGATATTTTGCTGCACTATCCATATCACACTTTTAACCATATTATCAATTTATTACGCGAGGCTTCAATCGATCCGCGTGTAGAATCCATAAAAATTACTCTATACAGAGTTGCTGATTCCTCTAAAATTGCCAATGCACTCATCAATGCAATTAAGAATGGTAAAAAAGTTGTTGTATTAGTTGAGTTGCAGGCTCGTTTTGATGAAGAAAACAATATTTACTGGGCCAATAAATTGCAGGAAGAAGGGGCTCAGGTTATTTATGGTGTGACAGGATTAAAAGTGCATTCCAAATTATTTTTAATTACATCTCGCATAAAAGGCAAAGAAGTAAAGGTAGCACATATTGGAACTGGAAACTTTAATGAGAAGACAGCTCGGATTTATACGGATTTTTCTCTGTTAACTGCAAA
>CAYQDP010000235.1:3355-4955 GCA_964416235.1 uncultured Flavobacteriaceae bacterium
CGATGAAGTAAATAGGGTTTTCGACTTTTATGTAGATAATTTCAAGGTGGGGCAGTTTAAGCACTTAGCGGTTGCACCTTTCTACATGCGTAAAACATTTACTTCTTTAATAAATAAAGAGATCGCAAATGCGAAAGCCGGTAAAAAATCAGGAATCATTTTAAAAATGAATAGTCTGGTTGACCGTGAAATGATTGTCAAATTATATGAGGCTTCCAATGCGGGTGTTCCGGTAAAGTTAATTGTGCGTGGAGCATGTTCTCTTGTTACCGGCATTGACGGATACAGTAAAAACATCATTGCCTATAGTATCGTTGATAAATATCTTGAGCATGCACGTGTATTCATTTTCCATAATAGCGGTGATGAGAAGATTTATTTAACTTCAGCCGATTGGATGAGTCGGAATTTAGACAGCCGCAGTGAAGTAGCTGTTCCGATATATGATAAAGAAATAAGGAAGCAGATAAAGGATATCATTAATATTCAATTGTCCGGTAATACTAAAGTGAGAATATTGGATCCTTTTCAGGAAAATGTTTATAAAAAGCCGCTGTCCGGTGAACGTAAGGTGAGAGTACAGGATGAAGTGTATGAGTATATTAAAGAAACAAATAAATTATATAATAAATCCAATTTAGAACTAAGTAAAGTTAAATAATGGTTTTTGCAGCTGTAGATATTGGAAGTAACGCGATTCGTCTCTTGTTTTGCAGGGTTTACGAGTTAGAAGGTAAGCCTCATTTTCATAAAGAAGAACTTATTCGAATGCCAATTCGTTTAGGAGAAGATGTGTTTTTAAAAGGGAAAATTTCTGCTCAAAAGGAAGAGAGATTAATAACTTCCTTAAAGGGGTTTAATGAGTTAATTAAGGCGTATCAGGTTGACGGAGTTAGAGCGGTGGCTACAAGTGCAATGCGCGATGCATCTAATGGTCAGGAAATAATTACCCGCGCTAAGCAGGAATCTGGATTAAATGTTGAGATTATCGACGGGAAATTAGAAGCGGCTTTAGTTTTTTCTAATCACATCGAACAAATTTTAAATCCTAAGTATGCCTACTTGTATATTGATGTGGGTGGTGGTAGTACTGAATTAACTTTATATTTTAATCAAAAGGTTATTGCTGCCAAATCATTCAATATTGGTACAGTTAGGATGTTGTTAGATAAAGTTAATAAAGAGGAGTGGGAAGAGATGAAAGCATGGTTGAAGCGAAGTACTGTGGGTATTCATCCGTTATACGCTATTGGTTCAGGTGGTAACATTAACAAAATGTTTAAGATGGTGAACAAGAAAGAAACCAAGCATTTGAATTATGATAAATTGAAGGATTTATATGACATGCTTAATTCATATACTTACGAGGAAAGAGTAGAGCGTTTAGGTTTAAAACCCGATCGTGCCGACGTAATTATTCCTGCTGCGAAAATTTTCTTAACTGTAATGAAAACAGCAGATATTGAAAAAGTCTTCGTACCTCAAATAGGCTTGTCTGATGGAATAGTACACGATATGTACGATAATTTTAAGAAGAAGAATAAATAAGCTTATGTTATTTGCGCACTTTCCTATATTATTTATTCATTTCGGTATAACG
>CAYQDP010000236.1:0-4940 GCA_964416235.1 uncultured Flavobacteriaceae bacterium
TGTTTTGTCGGGGTGGCCAGATTCGAACTGACGACCTCCTCGTCCCAAACGAGGCGCGATACCGGGCTACGCTACACCCCGAACTCCTCAAAAAAAATTTGAGAGTGCAAATATAGCATTTTTTAATAATGTCAAAAAAAAATACCAATTCTTTATGTAATTATCAGGAAATAGAGGTTTTGCAGGTAGTTCGCTTGGAAAAAACAGGCATTATTTATTCTTCCAACGCTCCAAATTAGGAATTCCGGCAGTGAAAAATCCCGCAAACAATCCTAAAAAGCCACCTTTTTCCTTCAACTTGGCTTTCACAAACGCTTGCATTTCCTGAGCGGAAACATCAGGCTGTAAAAATTTTCCGTTTTCATAACAGTAACTGCAATACATTTTACTTTTAGTTCCGTCGGCATTGGAACCTCCACCCTTAGGATCTTTATTCAGTGGCATACTGCAACTCTGACACATTTTATATTCTTTTTCCATGCTTAATATTATTAGTTTATTTAAATTTAAATCTAATTCTTCTTAATAAATTATACTTTTTTAAACAGATGGTAAAATTTACGGCAATACTCGAAAAATTTGGAAAGAAAGGCGAAAAAACAGGCTGGACTTACATTGATATTCCCTCTGAAATTACTACTAAAATCAAACCTGATACAAAAAAATCGTTTCGTGTAAAGGGTAAGTTAGACGCATTCCCTATTAAAAGTGTGAGTCTTGTTCCAATGGGTGAAGGAGATTACATAATGGCCATTAATGCCGAGATGCGTAAAGGTTTGAAAAAAATAAAAGGCGAAAAAATTACCGTACATATTGAAGAAGATAGCGAAGAGTTGAAAATTTCATCCGATTTTTTAGACTGCTTAAAAGAAGAAAAAGAAGCGAAACAATTTTTTGATAAATTACCAAAATCGCATCAAAACTATTACAGCAAATGGATTGAAAGTGCGAAAACAGAAGCTACAAAAGCGAAACGCATTGCTCAAAGCATTAATGGCTTTAAAATGAAAATGAATTATCCTGAAATGATTCGTTATTATAAGTCGCAAAAATAATATTACGTTAAGCCTAATTCTGTTAATTTTCCCGGATGTATCTCGGCAAAAGTTAACTTTGCGCTTTTATGTCTGAAAACGCGCCCAATTTTAATTTCACGCCTTATCAAAAATTCATGGTAGCTATTCTGGCAATCATGCAATTTACTGTTGTACTCGATTTTATGGTTCTTTCTCCTCTAGGAGCCTTACTACTCGAAAAATTAAACATCAATACACAGCAATTTGGTTTGGTTGTTTCGGCATATGCGTTTAGCGCCGGTGCTTCAGGCTTATTAGCTGCGGGTTTTGCCGATAAATTCGATCGCAAAAAATTACTTCTGTTTTTCTATACAGGTTTTATTATTGGTACTTTCTTATGCGGTATTGCTCCTAATTATGAGTTTTTATTGTTAGCTCGTATCGTAACCGGCTTGTTTGGTGGTGTTATTTCCTCCATAGGATTCGCAATTATCACCGACTTATTCGTTATGCAACAAAGAGGACGTGTTATGGGCTTTGTACAAATGTCGTTTGCCGGGAGTCAGGTGTTGGGTATTCCGGTAGGACTTTATTTTGCCAACAAATTTGGATGGCACTCCCCTTTTATTATCATTGTTGGATTAAGCATACTTATTGAATTAATTATCTTAATTAAGATGAAACCCATCAATGAGCATCTTAAAACAAAATCAGACGCTACTGCTTTCCAGCATCTCACAAAAATTTTTGCTAACACCGGTTACTTAAGAGCTTTTAGCGCTACAGTTTTACTGGCTACCGGTGGTTTCATGCTGATGCCTTTTGCAAGTGCATTTAGTGTAAATAATCTCGGATTAAAAATGGAAGACCTTCCCATGCTCTATATGTTTACCGGATTATTTTCGATGGCGGCTGGCCCTTTAGCAGGAAAATTGAGTGATAAAACAAGTAAGATTGCGGTATTTTTTGGAGGCTCCGTTCTTACAATGATTGTTGTGTCGATTTATTGCAATTTGGGAACAACACCTTTTTGGATTGTATTACTTCTAAATATTTTATTATTTGCGGGTGTATTATCAAGAGTTGTTCCTGCACAAGCCTTAATGACGGCTGTACCTGCGCCACAAGACAGAGGGGCATTCATGAGTGTAAATTCTTCCATTCAACAAATTTCGGGCGGAATTGCATCCGCTGTTGCAGGAATGATTGTGGTTCAAACTGAAGGCAAAGCCATTGAAAACTATAACATTTTAGGGTATGTGGTTATTGTGAGCATGATTATTACTCTCATCTTAATGAATAACATTAACACTTTCATCAAGACAAAAGACGGCAAAGCATAAGCCACCCCCTTTTATTTGTTAAGACATTCGATTTTCCATCCTTAATTCAGGATTTTTTTTATTTTTGTTAAACTTAAATTTATTGCATGAAAAAAATCTACACGTTTATTTTAGGGGTTCTATTAATTAATACAGCGGTTAAGGCACAAATTACTTTAACGAAAGCTGCTAACGAACCTGTAATTGGTGATGTTGACATTCGCCAAAATATGGATACGGTTAACGCTATTCCTAACAATTCCGGGACTGGACAGCTTTGGGATTTTAGCACATTAACTACTGGTACTGCCGCCGCAGTAGCAAGTACCTATACTACTCCGGCTTCTGTTCCGGGAGGAACGGCTCATCCAACAGCGAACATAGCACAAACAGACGGAACAAGCCCTCGTTTTTTCAAAACTACTGCTACTACTTTTGAAATGTTAGGAATGACGACTTCCAGTGTTACCTTAACATTTACAAACAGTGCTGTTATGGCTTTATGGCCAATAGCTTTTAATTATAGCAACAACGACCCTGTAAGCGGAACATTATCGTCTGCTTTCGGAAACGGCACTTTTAGCGGCAATCTTATTGGTACCGCCCCTGGAAGCGGAACACTATTATTACCGGGAAGAACTTACAATAACGTATTACAGGTAGTGACTTATATGAATATTACTGCTACGATTGCAACTTCTTTAATTCCTATTACTGCAACATTAAATGCTACTAACTATCAATATTACGATGCGAGTCAAAAATATCCTCTTTTAAGCATTAGCATTACAAAACTTAACTCTTTATTAGGGAATCAGGTTACAACTACTATTGATGTTAACAATAAAATTTACGCAGGCATTAACGAATACTCTTTAGATAATTCATTGGTGATTTACCCAAATCCTGCCTCTAACCAAATTAACATTCAATTAAATAATTTTAATAAGGCGCAAGTTGAAATTACAAATCAACTCGGACAAGTTGTAAAAACTCTTAACATTAAAAACAACAACGAAATACTTGACATTTCCGATTTAAACAGTGGTGTTTACTTTGTGAAAACTCTTTCTGAAAACAAAACATCCGTAAAAAAACTAATCAAGAATTAAACCTTGATTAGTTTTTAAAATCAAAAACAACTAAAACCAATATACACATGAAAAAAATCTACTTATCAATTTTAGCAAGCGCATTTGCAATGACTGTAAATGCTCAATTAACCTTAACAAAAGCTTTTAATGAGCCTGTTGTTGGAAACGTTAACACTCAAAAAGGTTATGACTCAACCGGTGTTATTCCTAAAGCAACAGGTGCAGGACAAAACTGGAACTTCTCCACTTTAACAACCAACACCGTGACTGAGGTAACAACATTTACTACTGTTGCTTCTACACCAAGTGCTGCATTATTCCCAACTGCAACTATTGTTGAAGATGATGGAAGTGGACAATACACTTACTGGCGTACCACAGCTTCAAACTACGAATTATTAGGTTTTGCAGATGGTGCAGGTAACGCTGTTACTTTTACCAATTCTGCCATTGCTGCAGTTTGGCCTGTTGCATTCGGATATAACAACACAGATGCTTACGCAGGAAGTGGTTCATTAAGTACTTTATCTGGTCCTGCTACAGGCACAATCACAACAACTGCTCCTGGCTCAGGTACTGTTACCTTACCGGGTAGTTTAGTTTTTACAAACTGCTTACAAGTTCGTACTGTAAATCGCTTAAACATGGTTTTAGGTACTGCTCCTTTAGCATTTACAGTAGATGTTGTTGGTACTAGCTACAGTTACTATCATGGTACTCAAAAATTCCCTTTAATTGAAGTGAATTACGAAAAACAAACAATTAATGCACTTAGCGGACCTACCGTTACAACTTCTGCAAATATTCGTATCAACAATGCTGTATTAACCGGTATCAACGACTTGAATATCGAAGCACTTAATTATAACGTATACCCAAATCCGGCAACTGATTTAGTAAACATCCATTTAACCAATTCAAATTCTGAGAATGTTTCAATTGAAGTAATTAATGCATTTGGCCAAACTGTTAAATCTGTTGACTTAGGTACTGCAATCGAAGTAAAACATGCATTAAATACTGCTGATTTACCAGCAGGCATGTATCATATCAAAACTTCAATTGGTGAGAACACACACACTAAGAAGTTAATTATCAAATAAACGTATTAAAGTTTAATTTAAACCCCAATCTTGAGGATTGGGGTTTTTTATTTGCCCCTGCTGTTGTACCTTTACACGCGTTATGAAAAATAAAAAGTGGTTGCTCCTGCTCATCGTTTTGTTCCCTTCTGTATTTTGGGTTATTTTGGAAACAAGCACAATTAATTCAAAAAAATTACCTCACTACGGACCAAAACATTTTAACGGACACGATACCGATTATTATTCTTTAGGAACAATTTCATTTCCCACTGTTTCTTCCTCCGGAATTAATTCCAAACTATACGACACGGTTCAATATCCTATAATTGCCGTTACATTTATTCGTGAGCGTTATGTAAATGAAAATTACAGACTGGAAGGCTTACTGGATTATACCATGCATAAACGTGAGGACATTGATAA
>CAYQDP010000237.1:0-4927 GCA_964416235.1 uncultured Flavobacteriaceae bacterium
CTTGCTTATTCAGCGGTTAACGGAATCAGTTTAAGCTTTATTTTCATGGTGTATGAATTAGGCTCCATTTTTAATGTGTTCTTAAGTTCAGTGGCTCTGTTTGCTGTAATGGCAATAGCAGGTTATACTACCAAAACCGACTTAACCAAAATGGGAAGTTTATTAATGATTGGTTTAATCGGAATCGTTATTGCTTCAGTAATCAATATTTTTATGCAAAGCGATAAAATGAGCTTTATCTGCAGTATTCTTGGTGTTATTATCTTCACCGGTTTAACAGCTTGGGATGTTCAGAAGATTAAAAACTTGGCTGCAGAAGATGACGGAAGCACGCCCTTCAGAAAATTAGCTGTGATGGGCGCTTTAAATCTTTATCTTGATTTCATCAACATCTTCTTGTATTTATTACGTTTATTTGGCGGTCGTAAAGACTAACCTTCTTTAAAAAACAAAAGCCCCTTGGTAATACCAAGGGGCTTTTTTGTGCATAAAAAAACCGCCATAAGGCGGTTTAAAATTATTTTGCTGCTTTCTTAGGAGCCTTCTTTTTTACTCCGGCTTTTTTTGCAGCAGCTGCTTTTTTCGCAGCCTTTTTGCGCTTACGTAAAACACCATAAGTTCCGATGTGAATTTTACCGCGCTTCGAACGTTGATCACCTTTTCCCATTTGATTTTTTTATTATTGGCCATAAAAGTAAAAAAATAAACTTAAAAACCCATAGCCCTATGCATTTCCTGCGCGCTATCCTGTATATTTACTAAAAAAACAAACTGGCTAATACTTTTCATAAACACGAAAGGCTTTGCAGTAAAAAGCAAATTGAGCATTTGTTTAAGGAAGGCAAATCTAAAACAGCTTATCCACTTAAGCTCATTTATTTTTCCTTCCCTAACGATCCGGTTAATTGCACAAAAGCCATGTTTGTAGCACCGAAGAAAAAATTTAAAGATGCCCATCAGCGGAATAAATTGAAACGCAGAATGAGGGAGGCTTACCGACTGCAAAAGGCAACTTTTTATTCTAACCATGAACAAAAGGGAACCCTTAACCTGGCGTTTATTTACATTGGTAACGAGGCGCAAGAGTACGACATAATTTATAAGTCGATACAAAAGCTATTAACAAATCTATAGCCATAAAATTACACGAACGGCAGCTTAATTGCCTAAATATTATGTAATTTTAATTATATAATTAGTGAGGCATGCAGTCATCAGGCAATAAAAAACGTTACATCATTGTTTTCGCAATCATTGGTGTATTATCATTAGGCTTTATAAAAACCGATTTATTTGAAGTGTCTAAAAACCTCGACATTTTCAACAATCTATATCGTGTTCTTAATGAATCGTACGTTGATGAAACCAAACCGGGACAATTAATGAAAACGGCAATCGATGGCATGTTAGAGTCGTTAGATCCTTATACAAATTACATTACTGAGAACGACCTTGAGGATTTCATGATTATGACTACCGGTGAATATGGAGGCGTTGGTGCAAGAGTAGGTGATGTTGACGGAAAAATAATGATCTATGATATTTATGAAGGATTTTCTGCGCAACGTAACGGCGTTTTAGCGGGTGATGAAATTATTGAAATTAACGGACAGGTTGTAAAAGGAAAGAAGTCGGATGATGTGAGTCCCTTATTAAAAGGACAAGCAGGCTCTCCTCTTAAAATAAAAGTTATTCATCCCGGACAAACTACTCCTGTTGAAATAAATTTAATGCGGGAGGAAATTAAATTAAAGCCCGTTCCTTATTCAGGAATGCTCGATAATAAAACAGGCTATATTAAATTGGTTCAGTTTACCGAGAATTGCGGAACCATGGTGAAGGATGCTTTGATAAAGTTGAAAGAAAGAAATTGCAAATCGCTTATTCTGGATATGCGTGGAAATCCGGGTGGATTAATGTTGGAAGCGGTTAACATTGTAAACATATTCGTAGATAAAGGTCGTGAAGTTGTATCTACAAAAGGTAAAGTTTCTGATTTGGATAAAACATATATTTCCGTGAATCCTCCTGTAGATACTTTAATGCCCTTGGTTGTTTTAATTGATGAAAATTCCGCTTCAGCAGCAGAGATTGTGGCCGGTGCTTTACAGGATTTGGACCGCGCTGTTATTGTTGGTCAGCGTTCATTTGGTAAGGGCTTAGTACAACAGACCCGCGATTTAACCTATAATGCAAAATTAAAAGTAACGGTTGCTAAATATTATATTCCAAGCGGAAGATGTATTCAGGCTCTGGATTACACACATAAAAATGAAGATGGTCGCGTTGAGAAAGTGCCGGATTCTTTAATTACTGCATTTAAAACCAAAAGCGGACGTATTGTTTACGATGGTGCCGGAATTATGCCGGATGTGATTATGGAGCCTCAGAAATTACATCATGTGACCATCTCACTAATAAATAAAAATCATTTTTTCAATTATGCTACTCAATATGTTTTAAAACAAGGAAAAATTAATTCGGTTAAAGATTTTCAATTGAGCGATCAGGAGTATAATGCTTTTGTTGAATACTTAAAGGATAAAGATTATACATATAAAACCGATAGTGAACGAGCTTTAGAGGAATTGAAGAAGCAATCGGAGGAGGAAAGCTACTATCAAAGCATTAAATCTGATTATGATGCTTTAGTTGCAAAAATGCAAGCCGATAAAAAGGATGACTTAAGCAAATTTAAACCTGAGATAAAGCAGTATTTGGAAGAAGAAATTTTGTCGCGCTATTTTTACATGAACGGACGAATTGAGCACAATATGAAAACAGATATTGAATTAAAGGCGGCTCAGGAGTTATTAAGTAATGATGGGAAATACAAAGGAATTTTAACGCTGAAGGAAAAACCAACCCGCCCGTTTAATCCGCGCAAAAAATTCTAATGAAGGATTTTAAAAACTAATTCCTTTAAGAGTTCTCCGTTTGAGGTTCCGCCATTGTTAACACCCTTGGTTTTTAAATCGCACTCCTTTAAAAGAGAAAATATCGTTTTTAATTTTCCTGTATTGTAATTGGCTGCTGCTTTCGCATAACCATCCACAAAAAACGGATTCACGCCCAAAGCCTGTGCAGCAGCAAATTTACTTTTGTCGGTCAAAAAGTGATAACGTAAAATTTTTGTGAAGTAACCGTATAACGAACCAAGAATCATAACCGGATGATGTTCCTTTTCATTCGAAGCAAAATAATTAATAATACGGTTTGCTTTTAATATATCTTTTTTTGCCAGGGCATCTTGAAATTCAAAAATGTTATACTCTTTGCTTATGCCGATGTTATCCTGAACCATCTCTGCAGTAATTTCCCCGCCTTCTTTTAAATTGATGGTTAATTTTTCAATTTCATTTACAATTTTAGATAAATCATTGCCTAAAGATTCAGCTAAAAGAAATGTTGCTTTCGGATTAATGCTATATTTTTTATCTTTTATATGCGAATTAATCCAATCAGGAAGTTGATTATCGTAAAGTGGTTTAAATTCTAAATAAACAGCATTTTTCTGAATGGCTTTTGCAATGGCACTGCGTTTATCCAATGTTTTGTATTTGTAACAGAAAACTAAAATGGTTGTTGGTTGTGGATTTTGAACATACTGCAAAAATTGCGCAGCGGCATTGGATTTGGAAGCAGACGATTTTCCTTCATCATCATCGTCACCGGCACTTTTGTTTAGTTCTTTAATATTCTGAGCTTCCTTAACAATCACTACTTGATATTCGCTCATCATCGGGAATTGCTTAGCAAGCGAAAGTATAGATGCTAAATCAGTATCTTTTCCGTATACAACGGTTTGATTGAATTCTTTCTCGCCCTCATCCAATACTGATTTTTCTAATTTGTCGGAAATCTGATCAATATAAAAAGGCTCTTCTCCACAAAGAAAATACACAGGTTTAAACAACCTGCGATTGATATCTAACATTACCTGATTAAATTCCTTCGACATGATTTTAGAATTGTAAGTAAGGCATTAAACCGTGTAATCCGCCCTCACGACCAAATCCACTTTCTTTATAACCGCCAAAAGGAGAAGCAGGATCAAATTTGTTATAGGTATTAGCCCAAACAACACCCGCACGTAATTTCGTAGTAAGGTTAAATATCTTGGAACCTTTATCTGTCCAAACTCCGGCACTTAATCCGTAAGGAATGTTATTCGCTTTTTCAATTACTTCTTCTATAGTTCTGAAAGTTTGAATAGCCAAAACCGGCCCAAAAATTTCTTCTTGAACAATACGATGAGATTGGGAAGTGTGTAAGAATAATGTTGGTTTGCAGAAAAATCCTTTAGAGGGAATTTCACAAGAACTTTGATACATTTCAGCGCCTTCATCCACTCCGATTTTTATATAATCATTAATCTTTTGTAATTGTTCGCGTGAATTAATGGCGCCAATATCTGTGTTTTTATCAAGAGGATTTCCAACGATTAACGTTTCCAGACGCTGTTTTAATTTGGCAATAACGATATCTGCAACGTTTTCTTGTACAAATAATCTTGAACCTGCACAACAAACATGGCCTTGATTAAAGAAGATTCCGTTTACAATTCCTTCTACGGCCTGATCAATTGGGGCATCATCAAAAATAATGTTGGCAGCTTTACCGCCCAATTCAAGCGTAACTTTTTTATTTGTACCTGCAGTTGCTTTCTGAATTATCTTTCCAACATCTGTACTGCCTGTAAATGCAATTTTATTTACTTTAGGATGATTGACGATGGCAGCGCCTGTATTACCAAAACCGGTCACAATATTTACAACACCGTCAGGCAAACCGCTATCGCGAATTAATTCAGCTAATTTTAATGCAGTTAATGGTGTAGTTTCTGCCGGTTTTAAAACAACAGTATTGCCGGTTGCTAATGCGGGCGCAATTTTCCAGGCCGCCATTAATAATGGAAAATTCCAAG
>CAYQDP010000238.1:0-4921 GCA_964416235.1 uncultured Flavobacteriaceae bacterium
CAGGCTTGTTATCTTTTCCGGCGTAAATACGGAACAATGCAAAATCAGCATTATGTCGCGGCCACATCCAATTATCTGTTTCACCGCCAAATTTACCAATGGATGCAGGAGGCGCTCCAACTAAACGAACATCGCGGAAAGTTTCGGTAACAAACAAATAATATTCGTTGCCATAGAAAAACGGACGAACAAAAGCTCCGTAATGCGTTCCTTTGGTGGCTTCAGCCTCGATGACTTTTATATTCGCTTTAATAATGGAATCGCGTTGTAATTCGGAAGCGTTAGAGTTAATGTTATTCATTACACGTCCTGTTACCTCTTCAATACTTTTGATAAATGTTACCGTTAAACTAGGTGTATATATTTCTTCGTTCTTATTCATCGCCCAAAAACCATTCGTTAAATAATCTTTGGTAACCGTACTGTGATAAACGATGGCGCCATATCCGCAATGGTGATTGGTTAAAATCAATCCTTGCTGTGAAATAATTTCAGCGGTACAACCACCGCCAAACTGAACGATGGCATCTTTTAAACTGGACTTGTTAACGCTGTAAATTTGCTCAGCTGTTAATTTGCAGCCGTTCTTTTTCATGTCTTTAATGTTTAAAGCATTTAAAAGTTGCGGCAGCCACATGCCTTCATCAGCAAGAGATACAAAACTTAAGAAAATGAAAGGGAAAATTAATAGCGCTTTTCTGAGGTTCATGGTTTTATTTTGAGAGTATAAATATAATAAGGAAATACGTATGTGTTGTACCCAATTTGGGGGAGATTTTACTTAATCATCCCCGCCATTTTCATGGCATCCAATTTAATGGCTGAGTCGATCGGAATTTGCAGCTCGCTTGATTTTTGAGTGGCTTTCTTTAATAATCCCGGTTGGTTACGGATTTGCTTCGCATACGTTTGAATGGTTTTATTCTTCTCTACCCTTGCCCAATAAGTTGCCGGCGAAGTATACATTTCATAAGCATCCTGTATAAACGTGTTACCAAATGCGCCTAAGTTACCATCGCTATACAATAACATTACCACGTTGTTTTTCTTCTCAATTTCTTCCTTCAGATTTAACTCCCATACTTCCACTTTTTCGCCGGGAATTGGTGAAGGAATTACCTTATTGAAATAATACCAGAATTGTCCGCCAGCGAAACACTGCGTTGGCACACCCATGTACACCGGTCCGTACCAATAACTATCGCTAATGGTTAATACACGTGTGCGGTTTTTTAAACTGTCATTTTCAAATAATAATTCCGGATACGCCAATTGCATATTTTGATCGGGATTACTATAAAGATTCATACTCTTTAACACATCGGCATCACGGCTGCGGGCTGTATCCACTACATCTGTTTTCTCCCAGAATATTTCCGGCATTTGCGTGTTGTGTAATACTTCAATGTGACGAATGATGGTATCAACCGCAAGCACCTCACCGTAATAACTCCAGTGGTGACCAAACTTTGGAAACAAAGGATATTTGGTATTCGGCTTAAGCAAATTAAAATAAGTGTATAAATCTAAATGATTAACGCCATTCGATTTACATTGCTTTACAAACTCAGCGTGATTGGTGTTTTTAATTGGATGCTTGTATTTGTCTTCCACCTGTTCGATGCAATATTCTCCTTTACCCGGTGCAAACACAAGCAATAAATCCACGCCGTGACGTTTCAAACTATCTTGTACCACCTTGGCCTTTTGCATTTGTGTTTTAATTCTTTCTTCTCCGATAAAATCATCACCAAAAGCTGAGAAAATGTAACTCTCACTGTAAACATAATCATCCTTGCCAATCACAAATCCGTTAACACGAATCTGATTAAAGGCTTTATAGTAAAACTGATTGTTTAATCGTACACTAATTTCTTTGAGTGACCAATGATCATTATTATAATCATCCATCTCTGTTTGATACACACCGGAGAGCCAGCTTTCCTTATTCATCTCCGGCTTTTTATCGCTAATGACAATCCCCGTTAAATTAGGTTTGTTATCCTTCTTCACAAAAGCATAGAGCATAGGAAAACTCAACGCAATAAACGCGATAATAATTTCCTTGGTGTATATTTTACTCTTTGCTGCCATTAAAATCTGAAATAAATAAATGGATTAAAGTCTAATGCTGATATATACGTTAATGAAATATAGAAAAGAGCTATGCTGGTGAATAATAATGCGTTTTTAGTTCCTGAAGTAAATTTCTCACCGTAAACTGTATCCTGAATCGCCTGTGTTTTTGGAAGGAAAGCAAAGAATGAAAACACACAAGCCAATATACACGAGAACCAAAAATCATTGTTCAATGCAAATTTTCCGTCGAAGAAATTGAAACTATACATTTGTTTAATGACATGAAAGGCCATTGATAAATCTTCATTACGGAATAAAACCCAGCCGGTAATCACAATAATAAATGTAATAAGTGTTGAAACGGCCTCGCCGATTTTCTGATATACATTATTTAAAAATAATCTTTCAAGCACTAAGAATAATCCGTGGAAAGCGCCCCATAAAACAAAATTCCAGCTGGCGCCATGCCACAAACCACTTAATAAAAACACCACCACTAAATTGCGGTAAAGTTTTGCGGGCGTTACTTTGTTTCCACCTAATGGAATGTATAAATAGTTTTTCATCCAGGTACCGAGGGTGATGTGCCAGCGGCGCCAAAACTCTGTGATGGAAAAAGAGAGATAAGGATTTTTAAAATTCTCCGGTAATTTAAAGCCCATGATTTTTCCCAAGCCAATAGCCATATCACTATAACCACTGAAATCAAAATAAATCTGGAAGGTATATGCAATAGCGCCAACCCATGCGGCAGCTGTATCAATTTGTTCCGGTGCCAATTTAAAAACAGCATCCGCTTGCATACCTAAGGTATTGGCAATAATTACTTTTTTAGCCAATCCAAAACAGAAAATAAAAAAGCCGCTTAATTTAATATCAGTGGTATAATTCTTTTCACGGTTGGTGATTTGGTCGGCAATATCATGGTATCTCACAATCGGACCGGCAATTAATTTAGGGAAGAAGATGATGTAAGTTTGGTAGTGCCAGAAATTCTTGAGTGGTTTATGAATGCCTCGGTAAACATCCACTACGTAAGTAATGCTCTCAAATGTATAAAACGAAATTCCGATTGGTAACAATACTTTAGTCCAATGAATATCAGCGCCAAACAAAGCATTTATGTTATCAATAAAGAAATTACAGTATTTAAAATAGAACAGCAAACCAAGGTTCATTGCAAGTGACACAATTAAATACTGTCGTTTGCCTGCTTTGGTTTTTGCGTTATGCATGGCATTCACCAGATAAAAATCCAAAAATGTGGTGCCTAAAATAACGAAGATGAATTTTGGTCCGCCCCATGCATAAAAAATAACGCTGAATATTAAAATACAGGCATTTTTAAATTTATTGGGAGTAATGTGATAAGCCAGCAAAAACAACGGCAGGAAATAAACCAGAAATGTAATGCTGCTGAATACCATTTATTGCTTTTTAACGCAGAACAAATTTAAGAGAATAATGTTTATATAAAAGACTAAACCTGCTTCTCCTTCAATTCTCCATTTTCGCATACTAAAGTGCGTGATTTGAACTTCTGATAAGCTAACATATCGTGTGTGGCGAGTAAAACTGAGCTTCCACCATCCGCGATAGCCTTTAACAATTTTAAAATTTCCTCTGAAGTCTCAGGATCCAAGTTGCCTGTTGGCTCATCCGCTAAAATAATTTCAGGTTCGTTCACCAAAGCACGGGCAATACTTACACGTTGTTGTTCCCCACCTGATAACTCATGCGGCATCTTGTTTTCCTTATTCTCTAGGCCAACTTTCTTTAACACTTCAAAAATGCGGGTTTTAATTTTAGTTTCGTCGTCCCATCCTGTAGCTTTCATAACAAAACGTAAGTTCTCGTATATATTTCTATCTCCAAGCAATTGAAAATCCTGAAACACGATGCCAAGCTTTCGGCGTAAATAAGGTATATCACGACTTTTGAGGCTCGTTAAGTTATAGCCGGCAATTGTTCCGTTACCGTTCACTAAAGGCAAATCGGCATAAATGGTTTTAAGTAATGAACTTTTACCACTTCCAGTTTTACCAAGCAGGTAAACGAATTCACCCTTTTGTATTTCCAAATCCAAATTACCAATTACAGGTCTTTCATCCTGAAAAATGGTAGCTTTTTCAAACTTAATTACTGTACTCATGTTTAATTCTGCACTAAATTACGTTTAATGTAACCTTGTGAGATTTATCCGTTATTCCAATATCAACACTATCGGGTTAATAACTGCAATTGAACAACATAAAAGGTTAAACAAGCCAGCCTAACTTTATTGAAAATTTTTTACGCTGAATTTTAAGATTAACATGGTGCTACGAAAGTATGGTGTAATTGCTGTTTTATGTTTAAGTACGTCCTTTGGATTTGCTCAAAAAACAGCAGCTTACCTCGATAAAGAAAGCTTACTGAAAGACGGGCTTGAGTTGTTTGATAAGAAACAATTTGTGGCAGCGCAAAAAAGTTTCTCCGATTATTTGTCTTTAAAATCAAGTCCATCGCTTTTAAAAACGGATGCTGAATATTATGCGGCGGCTTGTGCCATTGAATTATTTCACAAAGACGGAGAGTGGCGTATGCGCGAATTCATCACTGAACATCCGGAAAGTAACAAAATTAACGGTGCCTGGTTTTATTTAGGTAAATCAAGTTATCGAAAGAAAAAATATGAAGAAACGATAAAGAACTTCGAGAAGGTTGATATTTATAAATTAACCAAAGAAGATTTGGCTGAATTGTATTTTAAGCGTGGATACAGTTATATTGAAACCGGTGCGCAAGATAAAGCCAAAGCTGATTTATATGAGATTAAGGATGTCGATAATAAGTACATTTA